>DASYWD010000525.1 GCA_035936415.1 Longimicrobiaceae bacterium | reverse complement strand
GCGACGCGCGGCTCGCCTCGCGGACCGCGGCGTTCACGCGGGCACCGCGGGCACGGGCGCGGCCGGCCGTGCGGGCTCGCCGCGGAGGACGCGGTCCAGGACCTTGGCCGAGCAGAGGACGCCGGGCATCCCCGCGCCGGGGTGGGTCCCCGCGCCCACGAAGTACAGCCCCTCCACGTCCTCCGAGCGGTTGTGGAAGCGGAAGTACGCCGACTGCGAGAGGCGCGGCTCGATCCCGAACCCGGCCCCCTTCGCGGAGCGCAGCCGCTCCTCGAAGTAGCGCGGCGTGACGTGGAACGACGTCACCAGGTTCTCGCGCAGCCCGGGGAGGCAGCGCTCCTCCAGGTGCCCCAGGATCCGCTCCAGGTAGCGCGGCCCCTCCGCCTCCCAGTCGATCCCGCTGTCGTTGTGCGGGACGGGGGAGAGGACGTAGAAGCACTCGTGCCCCGGCGGCGCCAGCGACGGATCCGTGCGGGTGGGGGCGTGCAGGTAGAGCGAGAAGTCGTCCGCCAGCCGCTTCCGCTTGAAGATGTCCTCCAGCAGCCCGCGGTAGCGCGGCCCCATCAGGATGGTGTGGTGCGCCAGCTCCGGGTACGTCTTCCGGGTGCCGAAGTAGGCCACGAAGAGCCCCATCGAGAGGCGCCGCCGCGCCAGGGAGCGGTCGGTGTGGCGGCGGCGGTGCCGGGCGTCCACCAGCTTCCCGTAGACGTGCACCGGGTCCCCGTTGGCGACCACCAGGCCGGCGGGGATCCGCTCGCCGCCCTCCAGCCGCACGGCGCGGGCGCGGCCGTCGCGCACCTCGATCTCCTCCACCGGCGCGCCGCAGCGAAGCTCCGCGCCCATCTCCTCCAGCAGCCGCACCAGCCCCGCCACGATGGATGCGGTCCCCCCCTTCGCGAACCAGACGCCCCACTTCCGCTCCAGCCAGTGGATCAGGAGGTAGATGGAGGTGGTGTTGAAGGGATTTCCGCCCACCAGGAGCGGCTGGAAGGTGAAGACCTGCCGCAGCCGCTCGTCGCGCAGGTAGCGGGAGACCATCCCGTACACGGTGCGGTGGCTCCCCAGGCGGACCATGTCGGGGACGACGCGCAGCATCTCCGAGAGCCGGTCGAAGGGCGCATCCGCCAGCCGCGTGTAGCCCACGTCGAAGATCCGCTCCGAGTGCGCGGCCAGCCGGCGGTAGCCGTCCACGTCGCGCGGGCTCATCTCCCGGATCTGCGCGAGGATGCGCTCCTCGTCGCCCACGTAGTCGAAGCGCGACCCGTCCGCGAACTCCACCCGGTAGAACGGGTCCACCGGCACCAGCTCGAAGTAGTCGCGCCAGTCGCGCCCGGCCAGCGCGAACAGCTCGTGCAGCAGGTAGGGCGCGGTGACGACGGTGGGCCCCGCGTCGAAGGAGAAGCCGTCGTGCCGGAAGACGCTGGCGCGCCCCCCGGGCTGGCCGGTGGCCTCCAGCACTGTCACCCGGTGCCCGCGCGCCTGCAGGCGGATCGCCGCCGCGAGCCCGCCGAGCCCCGCCCCGATCACCACGGTCCGCGTCGCGTCGCTCATGCCCGGCCCTCGCGCTCGCGGGCGGCGCCGTGGC
>DASYWD010000524.1 GCA_035936415.1 Longimicrobiaceae bacterium | reverse complement strand
CCTCCGCGGCGGGGCCGCGGACGGAGCCCGTCTGTGGCCCGGGCGCAACAGATGTCGGTCGGTACCGGCGCATGCAATACGGTGTGCGGGGGCCCCGGCGGGCGGGGAGCGCGGGAGAGGCCGCGCAGACGCCCGGCCGGGGTGGCAAGATCCATGCACCAGGGGGGGTCGCGCACCCTCGCCCGGACACCCGCCCGGGCGGCAGGTCCCGTCCCGATCGCACACGCGGAGAGCCCTTGTCCTCCATCACCGTCGTCATCCCCACCTACGACCGGGCGGGCTGGCTTCCCGCAACCGTTGCGTCGGTGCTACAGCAGACGCGCCCGCCCGACGAAGCCCTGATCGTGGACGACGGCTCCCGCGACGACACGGAGGCGGTCTGCCGCGCCTTCCCCGCGCCGGTGCGCTACGTCCGGCAGGAGAACGCCGGGGTGTCCGCCGCGCGCAACCGTGGGGTCCGCGAGGCGAGAGGGGAGTGGGTGGCGTTCCTGGACTCCGACGACCTCTGGGAGCCCACCAAGCTGGAGGTGCAGCTCGCGGCGCACGAGGCGGCCCCGGAGGCCGGGTGGTCCATCACGGAGTGCGTGCTGGTGGACGGCGACGACCGGCCGGTGCCGGGAGCGCGGGGGCTGGAGAGCGCGGTGCCGGTGTTCCGCGACGTCGGGCGGACCTGCCGCGAGTGGCTCGCGGGAGCGCTTCGGGAACTGCAGGTCGAGGCCGGCGGCGCGCGGCACGACGTCTTCGTGGGTGACGCCTACGGGCTCCTCTTCGAGGGGAACGTGGTGCTCCCCTCCGCGGCGATGGTGCGGCGCGACGTCTTCCTGCGCTCGGGCGGCTTCGACGAGGCGCTGCGGGTGGCGGAGGACACCGAGCTCTTCCACCGCCTGGGCGCGGCGTCCCCCATGGCCGCGGTGATGTCGCCGCTGCTGCGCTGGCGGGTGGGCCACGAGGAGCGGCTGACCGCGAACGCCAACACGCGCGACCTGGTGCGCAACGCGCTGCTCAGCAACGAACGGGCGGCGCGGCTGCGCAGCCCGCTCTCCCCCGAGGAAGAGCGGGCCCGGCGCGCCGGCCGCCAGAGGCTCCTCCTCCGCCTGGGCTACCTGCACCTCTCGCTCATGGAGCAGCGGGAGGCGCGCACCGCCGTCCGGGACGCCTGGCGGCAGGGAGCGGCGATCTCCCGCCGCTCCGTGGGGATCTACGGCGGCAGCCTGCTCCCCACCTCCATGCTCCGCGGCCTCCACCTCCTCAAGCGGGTCCTGAATGGCTGACGCGTCGCTTCCCGGGTATCGTCCGCTTCCCGGCCAGCACTCCGGCGGACTCCGCCCCGCCCCGACGGGCGCGAGGACACGGCGGGGCTCGCCTCCCCGGCGGGTCCGGGACGTGTGGAGCGCGACCCCGCTGGCGATCTGGAACTTCATCAGGAAGGAGCCGGCGTCGTTCTGGTTCCTCAACCTGTACATGTTCTTCGAGTACGTTCGCCCGCAGCAGATCTACACCTCCATCAACGTTCTGCCCTGGGCGCAGTCGCTTCTCATCCTGGCGGTCCTGACCGCGCTGCTCGAGGGCAAGCTGGCCCGTTTTCCCACGATCATCTCCGCCCTGCTGGGCTTCTACACGCTGGTGCTCGTGGCGTCGTCCGTCACGGCGTACTCCACGGAGGCTTCGTTCGCGGGCTACTCCGTGTACGTGAACTGGATCGTGGTCTTCATCCTCATCACGAACGTGGTGACGACGGAGCGGCGCTTCTTCGTGTTCATGCTCGCGTTCCTCCTGTACAGCTTCAAGATGTCGCAGCACGGGGCGCGCTCCTGGATGTCGATCGGCTTCGGATTCCGCGACTGGGGTGCGACGGGCGGCCCCGGATGGTTCCACAACTCCGGCGAGTTCGGGATCCAGATGTGCATCTTCTTCCCCCTGGCGGCCGGGTTCGTCATCGCCATGTGGAAGCACTGGGGGAAGTGGCAGAGGCTCTTCTTTCTCTTGTTTCCCGTCACGGCGGTCATGAGCATGATCGCCTCCTCCTCCCGGGGTGCGCTGGTGGGGGGGGCGCTGACGCTGGCGTGGATGGTGGCACGGTCCAGGCACCGGTTCCGGGTGCTGGTGCCGGCGGCCCTCGCCGTCGCCCTGGTCGTCGCCGTGACGCCCGAGGAGCAGAAGGAGCGCTTCAGGAGCGCGGGCGAGGACGAGACGTCCACCACGCGCATCACGTACTGGAAGCACGGGCTGGAGATCGCCGCCGACCACCCGGTGCTCGGGATCGGATATGCGAACTGGCTCCCCTACTACAAGTCGTACTACAACCCGGCCGGCCAGCTCCCGCACAACATCTTCATCGAGGCGGTGGCGGAGCTCGGCTATCTGGGGCTGGCCGCGTTCGTCCTGCTGATCGGCGCGACCTTCGTGGTGAACTTCAAGACCCGCAAGGTCCTCCGGACCCTTCCCGGGGACCACGCGTTCCTTCACCAGATGGCGCATGGCCTGGACGGGGCGCTGATCGGGTTCCTCGGGAGCGGCTTCTTCGTCACCGTGCTCTACTACCCGTTCTTCTGGATCAACCTGGCCATGACGGTCGCGCTGCACGTGTGCGCCGTGAACAAGGCGCGGGAGATCCGGGCCGGCGGTGGTACGACGGCCTCCCGCCCGGTGCCTGTGCCGGCCCACGGACCCCGGACGGGGCGGGGCGGCTACTACCGGTCCGGGTCCGTGGCCTGATCCTCGAGGGCGGGCGGGCTCGGCGGGGGAAAGAAGATCGGGCGCCCGGGAATCCCGGGCGCCCGACTGCGTCTTCGCCTGTCGCCCTGCCCCCGTTCAGGGGCCGGGCAGCGGGAGGAGCGAATCGAGCCTCTCCTCGATCCGCCTCCAGTCGAACCGCTCCGCCACGTGGGCGCGGCCGGCCGTGCCCAGCACGCGGCGCCGGACGGGGTCCCCGAGCAGCGCCAGGCAGCTGTCGGCCATGGCCCGCGGGGTGTCCGCGAACTCCAGGTCCACGCCGCCGCGCAGCGACAGCCCCTCCGGCCCGAAGCGGGTGCTCACCAGCGCCTTTCCGTGCGCCAGCGCCTCCAGGATCTTGATTCGCGTGCCGCCTCCCGTGCGGACCGGGGTGACGACCACGGCCGCCGCGGCGTAGAACGGCGCCAGCTCCGGCGGCGACTCCGCCACCGCGCACCGGGAGTCGGCGAGCACCGGCGCCAGGTGCGCCCCGCTGCCGAAGCCCGCCACCTGGAAGCGCACGTCGGGGCGAGCCTCCCAGACCAGCGGCAGCACCTCGCGGGCAAACCAGGTCACCGCGTCCACGTTGGGCGGGTACCCCAGGGTGCCCACGAACAGGAGCGTGTCGGCGCGCTCGGGTGCCGGGGCCGGCGCATCCGGCACGGAAACGCCGTTGGGGAGCACCGCCACGCGCTCGCGCACCGCGGCAGGGAAGAATCGGCGGTCCTCGTCCTTGGCCACGAGCACGCGGGTGAAGCGCAACGGCAGCGAGCGCTCGTACGCGCGCTCCTGGGCGGCGCGCAGCACGTCCAGCGGCTTCCGCGGGTACCACCCGCGCTGCCGCAGCTGCTGCCGGGAGATGACGCTCAGCAGGTCGTCGACGTCCACCACGATGCGCTCGAAGCCGGCCGCGCGCGCGTGCTCGGCCATCCACGACTGGGAGGCGAAGACCACGTCGACGTGCCTCTCGCGGCGCACCTTCGCCAGCTCGCTCACCAGCGCGTCCGACCACCAGTACAGCAGGGCATCGGGGAGGGGAGAGCGGACGAGCCCCCGGACGGCGCGCAGCGCGCGGACCAGCCGGGGCGCGGGGGCCCCGACGGGCTGCATCCCCCGGCAGGTGGAGGGAGGGACGAACAGCACCCGGGCGCAGCCCGAGGCGGCAAGGAACGCCCGCTGCGCCTCGGGGGGCGGCGGGTCGTCCAGCGCGGCGACCGTCACCTCGTGCGTGCGCGCCAGCCCCCGCGCCACGTGGAAGGAGCGCTGGCGCGCGCCCACGTTGGTGGGCCAGGGGAACTGCTTGGCGAGGAAGAGCACGTGTGCGCGGTCCTCCCCGCGGCAGGCGCCGCCCGCCGCGGGGATCAGGGCTTCCGCAGGACCAGGCATTGCGCCGCAGCCGGGTAGTCGCCGACGAGCAGCTCGTCCAGCCGGGCGAGCACCCTCTCGGCGGAGAACTCGTCGAAGCCGTACAGCTCCGCGGGAGTGCCCTGCTCCAGCTCGAACGGCGCCTGATCGAGCAGCCAGCGGAGGTCCACGTTCGTGCCGTAGCGGTTCCGCTCCTCCGTGGTGAACGGCCTGATGTTGAGGAACAGGTCCACGGTCATCACCAGGCGGCCGCCGGGCCGGAGCACCCGGAAAGCCTCGCGGACCGCGTTGGCGATCTCATGCTCGGGGAGATGCTCCAGCACGCTGATGCTGAAGACCAGGTCGAACGACTCGTCCGCCAGGCCCGCGGCTTCGAGCACGGTGTTGCGCAGCTCCACGGTCGTCCCGAACAGCCCGTTCAGGCGCCGCATGGACGCGGCGTCGCAGGGCCAGCCGACGCCGGTGGCCTCCATTCCCGGATCGACGTTGACCACGCGGCACCCCAGACGGGAGAGCACGAACTGGAAGCCGCTGAGCCCCCCCCCGATCTCCAGCACGTCGAGGCCCGGCCGGGGCTCCGCCGCGTGAAAGGCCCAGGGGTACTCGAATGCGCGGGTGTTGTTGTTGGGCTGGATCGAGAACGGCCCGCGCAGCCGGGTCAGGACCGACCGGGGAAGGAGGCGGCCGAGCAGCCCCTCGGCGCGCAGCTGCGCGCCGAAGGGAGCACCGTGGGCGCGGTTCCAGCGGACGAAGTCGTCGGGGGCGTGGCGGCGAGCGAGCATCGGGACGGATCCAGGGCGTGAGGAGAGAGGCCGATCGGGTCGGTTGGGAAGCTCGGGCTCGGGCAGGCGGTGCCCCGCCCTACCCCGTGGCGGCGCGCTGCGAGCGCGCCGCGTGCAGCCGCTCGCGCAGCAGGTACAGGCCGCGCAGCGGTCCGGGGACGATCCGCAGGAGCGCGAGCACCAGGGACACCTTGAGGTTGCGGCGGGTGGAAAGGGCCCTCGCCTCCCGCAGCTTCTGGACGGCGGTCCGAATGTCCCCGGCGCGGAAGGCGTCCTTGCCGTCCTGGAGCGCCAGCTTCGAGTGGACCCAGGCGCGCTGCCGCTCCAGCACCTCCCGCTCGCCGGGCTCCAGCTCCATGGTGCGGCCCACCTTGTCGAGCACCCGCGCCAGGTTCTCCAGCATCGGCCGATGGCTGCTCGTGTGGCTGCCGGGCCGGTAGCGGTAGTAGGCCAGCACCCGGTCGTTGTACACGATGCGGCCGCCCCGGTGGAGGATCCGCAGCCAGAGCTCGAAGTCCTCGGCCATCCGCAGCTCCGGGTCGTACATCCCCGCCGCTACGACGGCGTCCATGCGGGCGGTCACCCCACCGTACACCTGGCGCTCCCGCGCAAGCACCCGGCCGAAGGTGATCTCCCCACCCACCGGGTACTGTTCCGAGTACCGCTGCTCCGGCCCGCCCCCGAAGCGGAGCGCGTCGGGGTACACCACGTGGACGGACGGGTCCGCATCCAGCACCGCCACCTGCGAAGCGAGGTACTCCGGGTGCCACCTGTCGTCGCTGTCGAGCATGGCCACGTAGCGCCCCCGCGCCACGGCCAGGGCGTTGTTGCGGGCGGTGCTGACCCCCGCGTTCTCCTGGCGGAGGTAGCGGATGCGCTCCGAATACGGCTCCAGCTCCCGCTCCAGCAGCTCCGTGTCGGGGGAGCCGTCGTTGACCACGAGAACCTCGTAGTCCGAGAAGGTCTGCGCCAGGACGGAGTCCAGCGCGTCCGCCACGAACGCCGCCGTGTTGTACACGGGGATGATGATGCTCACGGCGGGCGGGGCCGACGCCTCCACGCGCCCCCCGGCAGGCGGGTAGGCACTCACGCCCGCGACGCCCCCAGCGCGAGCCCGACCCGCGAACGCGCGAAGAAGGAGCGGACCCAGCTCCGCTCCGCCGGACCCAGGATGTGCCGGTACACCAGCGCCGTCGCGGCCAGCATGAGAAGCGTGCTCCAGGCGAGCGAGCCGGGGAGGTGGTCCGGCTGCACGGCCCAGCGCAGCGCCACCGCGGCGCCGAAGATCCCGTACAGCCGGGCGATGGCGCCCCACCCGTACTGGATGGGGTAGTGCCGCTGGGCCGAGCGGTACGTCCAGAAGAAGCGCAGCGCGTACGCGACGACGGTGGCCGAGGTCGCCCCGACGATGCCGAACCGTGGAACCAGGAGAAAGTTCAGCACCAGGGTGGACACCACCGCCAGGAAGGCGATGTGCCCCAGCGCCCGAGTGTTGCTGCTCACGAAGAGGCCCAGGGTCACGTAGCTTACCCAATGGGAGAACGTCTGGGCAAGGAGCAGGAGCGGAACGAACCGGTAGGCCGGGAGGAAGGCGGGATCGGACATCACGCCCAGGAAGTCCTTCACGAACAGCGAGATGCCCAGCGCCCCCAGCCCCACCGCCACGTTCATGTAGAGGAACACCCGCGCGTACACCTCCTTTGCGTCGGAGCGCTTCGCCACCTCGTAGCGGTGCGGGTCCCACACCAGGTCGAACGGGGAAAACGCGAGCGCGCTCAGCATGAAGGCGAACTTGTACGCCAGCGAATAGATCCCCACCTCGGCGGTGCCGACGTAGTGGTTCAGGAAGAAGCGGTCCGAGAAGACCAGGACGAAGCTCCCCAGCGTCCAGAGCACCATGGGGCTCCCGAAGCGCACCATCGCCCCGAAGCGGTCCGCCGAGAAGCGGAGCCCCACCTCGCGGACCAGGTACACGCTGAGCACCACCGCCATGACGGCGCCCGTGATCAGGCCGCTCAGCAGGACGCCCAGCACCCCCATCTGGAAGTAGACGACGAACAGGATGCTGAGCGAGAGGTTGAGGACCAGCCGCGCGACGTTCCGCGTGACCACCCGCCCCGCCTGCTGTCGGGCGCGGAGCAGCATCATCGGGACGTGCTCGCAGCTCTGGAACAGGTACGTGAGGAAGAAGATCCGCAGGTACAGCGGGTCCGCGCCCTCGCCGATCACGAGGCGGGTGAGCAGCGGCGCGAGCAGCAGCCCGAGCGCGGCGGTCACCGCGCCGAGCACGGCCGTGCTGATGCCGGCCGTGCTGATCACCCGGTTCTTGGCCGTCGCGTCGTCCGCGTCCGAGTAGAACTTGAAGACGGCCGCACCGATGCCCATCCCCGCGATCATCCCGATCACGTCGATGGTCATCGACAGCAGCTCCAGCACCCCGTAGTCCGCCGGGGTGAGATAGCGGGTGTACACGGGGAGCATGATGAAGCTGGCGAGCTTCCCCACGATGATCCCCGCCCCGTAGATCGCCGACTGCTTCCCCAGGCTCTTTGTCTTGCCGGTCATGAACGCCGAAAATCCTTGTCGGCTGCGGACGAGTGCTCCCGTGCATCCCTGGAGGTGAGGCCCGGATGGAAGGCGGGCGCCCTCGCGGAAGCGGCGCCCGCAGCGGCAGGTAGCATACGCTGTTCCGTGCCGCCGGCCGCTGCCGCGGGGCTCCGGCACCGGCCCTGGCAGCAGAGTTCGTGCGAGCCTCGCCGACGCGCACCCCCCGGGGCGCCGCGGTCGTGTTGCATCCGTCCAACACCCAAGCGGCATGGATGCCACAGCGAGGGGTCCCGCCGGAAAGCCCCGGCAGCCCCGTCACGGGCTTGCGAGGGTCCGCAGCCCCGGCGAGGTTCTGGTATGCCCCCTGCCCACGGGGCGGGCACCGGCAGCATGAGCGCCCGCCCTCGCAGCAAGTTCACCGGAGCCGAAGCTTTGACCGAGCCGCGCGACGCACGGCGCAGGACCATACTCCACCTGATCGACATGGCGGGCCCCGGCGGGGCGGAGACCATCCTCTTCAACCTGGCCACCGGGCTCCCCCGCGAACGGTGGCGGCCGGTGGTGGCGGTGTCCGAAGCGGGGTGGCTGTCGCAGGCCCTCCAGCCGGAGGGGATCGATCCGCTGATGGTCGCCCCGCAGAGGGCGTTCGACCTCCCCTACCTGCGCGCACTGCTGGGGGTGGTGCGGCGGCACCGGGTGGAGCTGATCCACGCCCATCTCCTCGGCCCCAGCGTGTACGGGAGCCTTGCCGGGCGCCTCAGCGGCGTCCCGGTGGTCTGCACTTTTCACGGCCAGGCCGACGTGGCGCCGGACGAGTCACACCGCGCCGCCAAGTTCCGCATCATCGACCGCCGCAAGAACCGGGTCGTCTTCGTCTCCGAGTCGCTCCGGCGGAGCGTGCTCGGCGAGAACCGCCTCGACCCGGCGCGCACCCGGGTCATCCACAACGGGATCGATGCCCGGACGTTCCGCCCCGGCTCCGACTCGGAGCTGCGGCGGGAGCTGGGGATCCGGCCCGGCGAGGTGCTGGTGGGGGCGGTGGGCAACCTGCGCACGGCAAAGGCGTACCCGGACCTGCTGCAGGCGGCAGCGCTGCTGCGGCAGCGCTCCGAGATGTACCGCTTCGTCATCGTCGGAGACAACCGGGGCCGCATGTACCAGGACCTGCTCGCCCTGCGCGACCGTCTGGGCCTGCGCGACAGCGTGCACTTCGCCGGGTTCAGGGACGACGTGCCCCGGATCATGAACAACCTGGACATCTACGCGATCAGCTCGCACACGGAAGGGTTCTCCCTTTCGACCGTGCAGGCGCTCGCGTGCGGCGTGCCGACGGTGGCGACGCGCTGCGGCGGTCCGGAGGAGATCGTCGAGGACGGTGTCAGCGGGGTGCTGGTGCCCACGCGCGATCCGGCGGCGCTGGCCGGCGCGATCCACGACCTCGCCGGGGACCCGGACCGGCGCGCGCGACTCGCGCGGGCCGGACGCGCCCAGGTGGAGGAGCGCTTCAGCACCGAGGCCATGGTCGCGAGCTACCAGGCCGTGTACGAG
>DASYWD010000523.1 GCA_035936415.1 Longimicrobiaceae bacterium | reverse complement strand
GCGCTGGACCCCGCGACGCTGGCCGAGGCGGTGGCGGGCACGGACGCGGTGGCCTGCTGCCTGGGCCAGCGCCGCGCGGGGCAGAGCCCCTGGAGCGCGCCGCTCTCCCCGCCGGACCTGATGGAGCGGATCACCCCCTCGCTCGTGGAGGCCATGCAGGACGCCGGGGTCCGGCGCCTGGCGCTGGTCAGCGCGGCCGGGGTGGCGGAGAGCTACGAGCGGCTCTCCGGCCCCGTGCGCTGGCTGGTGCGGCAGGGGCAGATCGGGGTGGCGTACCGCGACCTGGAGGCCGCGGAGCAGGCGCTGGCCGGGAGCGGGCTGGACTGGCTCGCCGTGCGCCCGGTCACGCTGGCGAACGGCGGGCCGGCGGACCGCGCCCGCGAGGTGGAGCGGTACGGCCTGGCCTCCACCGTCCGCCGGTCGGACGTGGCCGCGTGGATGGTGGCGGCGCTGGAGGCGGAGCCGCCCTTCCCCCGGCGCACCGTCCTGCTGGGGAAGTAGCCGTCCCGGAAAGGCGAGCGGGGTCCCCCGCCGGCCGGCAGAGGACCCCGCATCGCGCCACCCGGTGGGGGGCGCGTCAGAAGGTGTAGCGGACCGTGTGCGTGGCGGCCCCGGAGCCGCCGGGCTCGCGCAGGCGGAGGACCACCGTGCCCCCGCGGCCGTAGGAGCGCCGGTAGGCGGCGGCAAGCGGGGAGAGGTCGAAGCGCAGCTCGCGCGACAGGAGCGCGCGGCACGGGTCGCCGTGGCCGTCGTGGGCCAGCGCCACGTTGACCTGCACTGGATCGGACTCCAGCCAGACGTTGGAGGCGTACAGGGCGAAGTCGTGCTGCCCGCACCCGCCGCCGAAGGTGACCTCCAGCACCAGCACGTCACCCTGCATCGCGGCGCTCGTGATGGTGGCCGGGGTGGAGGGGATCCGGTCGGGGATCCCGCCCACCTGAACCAGGTGGCCGTCGTCCGGCATCTCCACGATCGTGGGGCCGGCGCACCCTGCCACGGCCAGGCAGGCCGCCAGCCAGGCGGTACGGAAGATGGCGCGCGTCATGGGAGTCCCTCACTGCGGGGTTCGTCTTCGGGTCGCACCAGGAAGGACGACGCGGGGGCGCGGGCCGTCACGGGCTCACCCCTTCGAGCTCCGGCCGCGGCCTCTCCCGGCCAGGTAGCGCAGCGCCCACGGCGCGAAGCGCTTGAGGAGCTGCAGGCGCCGCGACATGGCATCCGGGAAGACGTGCGCCCGGTCCTCGCGGATCCCACGGAGCACCTCCCGCACCACGTCGGCGGGGTCGGTCAGGACGCGGTCGGGGAGCGGCGGTCTGGGCAGCGAGCCGATCTGCTCGGACTGGAGGATGGGGGTGCGGCTGAAGAACGGGTACACGGTGGTGACGGCCACCCCGTGCCGCCGCATCTCCAGGTGGAGCGCCTCCCCGAAGCCGCGCAGCCCGAACTTGCTGGCGGTGTACGGCGCCAGCCCCGGCGAGCCGATCCACCCCGCCGCCGAAGAGATGTTGACCACGTGCCCCCTCCCCCGGCGCACCATGCCGGGGAGGAAGAGGTGGGTGAGCCGCATGGGCGCCATGAGGTTCACCTCCATCAGCAGCTCCCACTTCTCCGCGGGCACCTCGTCGAACCGGCCGAACTGGGCGATGCCGGCGTTGTTGACGAGCACGTCGGTCGGAAGGCGCAGGGCGGAGGCCTGCGCATGGACGCTCGCGCACCCGGCCGCCGTGCCCAGGTCCGCCGCGAAGCAGGCCAGGACCTCCCCTCCTCCTCCCGCTGCCGCGCCGGCCTCGGCGGCGACGCGCTCCACCGCGGCCTGGTCGCGGTCCGTCAGCACCAGGCGGCTCCCGGCCTCCAGGAGCTGCCGGACCATCTCCCGCCCGAACCCCCCGGCGGCACCCGTAATCAGAACCACGCTACCGGCGAGCTGTGTCATGTCGGGGCGCCCTCGCTGAGTGTGAGCCCGGCCTTCCCTGCGCGGTCATCTCTCGAACACGGCGAGCCGCTCGCGCCCGTCGCCGCACGTGAACAGCCCACCCACCGTCATGCGGCGGCCCTCCAGCGGCGCCTCCCGCGTCACGACGCCCGTGGCGTCCTGGAAGCGGAGGACCACCTGCCGGCCCCGCAGCTCGTAGGCGCCCCCGCCGCGCACCACGAATCGCGGCGGGCCCGGCGGCTGGCCCTCGTAGGAGCTGTACACCGTCTGGGTGTAGTCCCGCATCCATTCCAGTGTTCCGTCCGAGCGGAGCTCGATGGAGGCGGCGTGCACCGCGGTCCAGCCGCACACCACCGGGAGCGGCTTTCCATCCACCTCCTTCAGCTGGTACACGCCCATCACCCGCTCGGGGGTGAGCAGGTCCCCGGTGCACCCGGCGAGGACGGCCACGGCCGGCGCCAGGATGAGCATCCGACGGAACGAGGTAGAGCGGCGGTGCGCCGCGGGTCGCGGAAGAGGCGGGTGCATGCGGAGGGTGCGTGGAGTGGATGGGTCGGGGAAAGGGCTCGCCGGAGCCACTCAGGACCGGGAGCGGAGATGCCGCCGCGCGAACTCCACCGGGTCCGGCTCGTCCTCCGGCACCCGCACCTCCGGCGCGATCCCCACCACGTCCAGGGGGTCGTCCGGGAGCCGCCGGGAGCGGGAGGTGGGCACCTGGAGCACCCGTTTCCCGGAGGGGAGCTGCACGCGGCGGGAGTTGCCGTAGTCCAGCATGCCGCGCGTGTTCTCTGTCCCGATCACCGTCACCTTGTCGCTCTGCCGCGCGTCCAGCACGAACTGCTCGCAGCTGCTGGCGCACCGCCGGCTGGTGAGCACCGCGACCGCCCGCGGCATGGGGTGCACCGTGTCCAGGCGGATCTCCCGGTCCTCGCTGATGGTCACGAACCGGTCCCGGCTCGCCTCCATCTTCGGGAGCAGGTCGCGGATCACCCGCTTGATCCCCTCGGCGCGGTCGGAGGCCAGCATCTCGCGCATGTAGGCGACGTTCCCCTCCGACGCCCAGGCCTCCATCCCGTGCACCAGGATCGGGCGGGTGTAGAGCAGGGGGAGGACGCTCTCGTACGATCCCGTCCAGCCGCCCCCGTTCTCGCGCACGTCCACCACCAGGTACGGCGTCGCCAGGAGCCGCGCCCGGTGCGCGGCGACCAGGCTGTCGATGGCGGGCTTGTAGCGGTCGCCGAAGTCGCCCAGCCGCAGCACCGCCGTGCTGTCGTCGGCGAAGCGGAGCGACGGGCGGCGCGGATCTTCGGGTGGGGCGCTCGGCCGGGCGGCACCGTCCTGGCCGGCCGTCGGGCGCGGCTTCGGCTCCCAGACCTCCATGTGCGGATCACGGAACCAGGCGATCCAGCGCTGCAGCGCCGCCGTGCACGCGTCCGGATCGGGCGCGGCGCGCGCCGCGGCGCGGACGCTGTCCGTCACCGCGGCGAGCCCGGACGCGCGCTGCTGCGCCTTGGTGCGGAAGCCGGAGTAGTCGCGCCGGACGACCGTCTCCAGCGAGTCGAGGTCGGCGATGCACTCCGCGGACGCGGGCCGGGCACCGCCCTGCGCGGGGGCGCCGACGGGGAGGGCGAGCGCGAGGATCAGCCCGGGGAGGAGGCGCCGCATGCGATGCTCCGGGGAGTGGGTGATCGACCGGACTCCGGACCCGTGGAGCGAAGATGCGCTGGAGGATTTGCGATCGCAACGGCCTCGAGCGCACGGGCCCACTCGCGAGGATGGGCCGGACGCGCGCCGGCCCGTCGACGGTCAGAACAACGCTGGCGCGTAGCCGTCGAAGAAGAGCTTGGCCAGAAGCGCCTTGCGGCCACGCACTCCCGCCTTCGTGCAGGCGTTCCCGAGGTGGTCCTGGACGGTGTAGACGGAGAGCCCGAGCCGGGCGGCCACCGCCTTGGTGGACTCGCCGCGCGCGGTGAGCGCCAGCACTTCCCGCTCACGCGGAGACAGGCCGTACAGCCGCGTCAGGATCTCGGCCATCTCGCCCGAGCCGACGGGCTCGATGGTGACGATGGTGCAGGACTCGCCCGCCGCTCCCGGCTCCGTGGCCGAGGCACGAAGGGTGTACCAGCGCCCCGACCGGCCGCGTACCCGGAGCGCGGCGTCCTGGGGGGCGTCGTCCGTCTCCGCGCCCGGCCGCTGCTTCCGGACGTAGAGCAGGGCGACCGCGCTGACGAGTACGGACGGTGCCTCCCCCGTGGACACGCCCACGTCGGCGAGGTCCTCCAGCTGCGCGGATGCCGGGGTGTTCCGAAGGGTGACCCGCCCGCCCGCGTCGAGCACCACTACTCCCGGCCCGGCGTGCCCGCGGGTCATCTCGTGCCGCACACCCGCCGCCTGCTCGGCCACGGCTGCATCCACCGTTGCCGCAGCGACGAGCCCCCGGGCGAGGTGCGGGGCGATGCGGCGCATGAACCGCATCTCGCGCTCGTCGTATCCGCTGGAACGGCTCTCCCGGAGCAGGCACAGGAAGCCCTGGAGATCCCCTCCCGAGCAAAGGATGGTGTTCAGCTCGTGCTCCACGCCCTCCTCGCGGAGCACGTCCGTGAACAGCTCCGACGTGGCCTTCGCGACGGTATCGCCGGAGCGGACACGGTCCAGCATCAGCACCGCCTGCTCGTAGGGATACACCACGCCGACGTAGGCGCGGGCCAGGCCCTCCGGCATCCCCTCGCCGAGCGCATGGGTGAGGAGTCCGGTGTCGGGATCGGTCGTCGCGAACGAGTAGGCCTCGTAGGGGACCAGCCGCGCGATCCGGCGTGCCACCTCCGCACGGAGCGTGACCGAGTCCAGGCCGGCATAGCAGGCCCGCTTCACGCTCCGAAAGACGGCCTCTTCCTGCGAGATGCTCACGCTCATCGGACTCCCCCCAGAAAGTTGGGATACCCGGGTCCGCCTCCTCCACCCATCTTCCCGGTCGTACAGCGGCGCGGGGCCGCGATCCTACACTCCCACGCGAGCAATGAGGGCGATCATGGCGACGACTACGGCGAAGGTGGTGGGTCCGCAGGACGGCAAGGCCGGCTTTCTCGGCACCATTGGCGTCCGGTTCATGATCGGCGGCGACGACTCCGGCGGCGGGTTCTCGCTCGTCGAGCACCCCATGCCCCCGCGCTCGCTCGCGGCGCCGCTGCACCGGCACACGCGCGAGGACGAGTACAGCTTCGTCCTGGAAGGGCGCATGGGCGCCCTGCTCGGCGACGAGGTCCTCTTCGCCGGCCCCGGCGACCTGGTGTTCAAGCCGCGCAACCAGTGGCACACCTTCTGGAACGCGGGCGACGAGCCGGCGCGGATCCTCGAGATCATCGCCCCGGCGGGCTTCGAGCGGTTCTTCGAAGAGCTGGTGGACCGCGGCGGGATCACGCAGGTCGCCCCCGAGGAGTTCGGCGCGCTCTGCGAGCGCTACGGGCTGGAGATGCAGCCCGACAGCTACCCGGAGCTGATCGAGCGCTTCGGGCTGCGCGGGCCCCCGGAAGAGCCGGCCCCGGGCGCGGCCTGACCGCCACCCATCATATGTGCGGCCTCGGACGGGACGCAACCGCGCTCGCCAGCCGCATTCCGCCCGCCGGGGCCACCCGGGTGTCCGGTTGCGGACGCCGCCGTCCCACAGCCGGACACCCGCTCGGCCCCGCCCAGAGCGCCGCTTTCCGGCAAGCCGTTGCGCCGCATACACATGCCACCACCTGCCCACCGCGTCCGCTTCTTGCCCTTTCGGCGCCCCGCTGCCTAGCCGCGCATCCCCACCCGTGCACCCCGGCGCCCAATGGACAGGCTCCTCGGCAACATCCGCTACGCGTTCCGGACGCTCGCTCACAGCCCGGGCTTCACCCTGGTCGCGGTGCTCACGCTCGCGCTGGGGATCGGCGCCAACACCGCGATCTTCAGCGTCGTGAACGCCGTGCTCCTCCGCCCGCTCCCCTTCGCGGAGCCGGACCGGCTGGTCACCGTGGCCCACCTCTACCCCTCGCTGAACAACCTGGAGGCCGGGGTCGGCGCCCCCACCTACCGCGACCTCCAGGGCCAGCCGCAGCTCTTCAGCAGCGTGTCGGTGCAGGGGGGATGGGGGGTGAACCTCACCGGCCAGGGGCAGGCGCAGCGGCTGACGGGGTCGCTGGTGTCGCCCGAGTTCTTCGAGACCTACGGCGTGCCCGCGGCGCTGGGCCGTACCCTCCAGCCGCCGGCGCCCGGAACGGCCGCCCGCGAGAACGAGGTGGTGCTCAGCCACGGAACATGGCAGCGGGTCTTCGGCGGCGACCCCGGCGTGGTGGGGAGGACGGTGCAGATCAACGGCGAGGCCTACGAGATCGTGGGTGTGATGCCGCAGAGCTTCCGGAGCGCGCTCGACCCGAACGTCGAGATCTGGGCCCCCTTCGTCTTCACCCCCGGGCAGCTCTCCGACGGCGCCCGCGCGAGCGAATACCTCGCGCTCACCGCACGCCTGAAGCCCGGGGTGAGCGTCGAGACGGCGGAGCGCGCGATGGCTGCCTGGGCGGAGCGGATCAAGCGGGAGTACCCCAGCGTCTATCCCCCGGACTGGACGCTCCGCCTCCGCTCCCTCACCGAGCAGCTCTCCGGATCGATCCGCCCGGCGCTCCTGGTGCTCCTCGGGGCGGTGGGCTTCGTCCTGCTCATCGCGTGCGGCAACGTCGCGAACCTCCTGCTCGCCCGCGCGGCGGCGCGGCGCACCGAGGTGGCCATCCGCAGTGCGCTGGGCGCACGAAGCGGCGACCTCGTCCGCCAGTTCCTCGTCGAGAGCCTGGTCCTCTCGACCGCCGGCGCCCTGCTGGGGCTGGCGCTGGCCTTCTGGGGGCTGCAGCTGCTGGCCACGCTGAGGCCGCCGAACCTGCTCTGGGTGGAGACGATCCCGATCGACGCGTCCGTGCTCGCCTTCACCTCCGCGCTGGTGCTGCTCACCGCGGTCGCATTCGGCATCGTCCCCATGATGCAGGTCCGCCACGCCAACGTGCAGAGCACCCTGCGCGAGGGGGGGCGCAGCGGGGGCCCCGACCGGCGCGGCGCCGCCACGCGGCGCGTGCTGGTGGTGGCGCAGGTGGCGCTGTCGCTGATGCTCCTCACGGGCGCGGGGCTCCTGATGCGCAGCTTCGCCCGTCTCCAGCAGGTCGATCCCGGGTTCGACCCGCGCGGGGTGGTGACGATGAACATCGCGCTCCCGGAGGCCAAGTACCCGAACGACACCGCCTGGATCAACTTCTTCGACGCGCTCCTCCCCCGGGTGGCCGCGCTCCCGGGGGTGCAGTCGGCCGGCGCCGCCTCGTCCGTCCCCCTGACGGGTGGATGGAACCGC
Source organism: Longimicrobiaceae bacterium (assembly GCA_035936415.1). NCBI lineage: Bacteria > Pseudomonadati > Gemmatimonadota > Longimicrobiia > Longimicrobiales > Longimicrobiaceae > Longimicrobiaceae bacterium. The sequence goes on along the minus strand of DASYWD010000523.1, from coordinate 5,962 downwards.
TCCTTCACCGTGGAGGGGATCACCGTTCCGGAGGGCGAGACCGGCCCCTACGGGAACTTCCGGACGGTGTACCCGGACTTCCACCGCACGCTGCGGATCCCCCTCCGACGCGGGCGGTTCTTCACCGACGCGGACCGGAGGGGCGCCCCACGCGTGGCGATCGTGGACGAGCTGATGGCGGAGCGGTACTGGCCCGGCCAGGACCCGATCGGCAAGCGGATCTCCCTCGACGCGACGGATGCGGGGCCCAACTGGGTGGAGGTGGTGGGGGTGGTGGGGCACACGCGCCAGGACGGGCTCGAATCGGAGGGCCGGGCGCAGCTCTACGTGCCTTTCCGGCAGTACGGGATCCCCACGCTCACCCTCGCGGTTCGCACGGCGGGCGACCCGACGCAGCTGGCGGGGGCGGTGCGCGCCACCGTCCAAGAGCTGGACCCTGAGCAGCCGATCGAGAGGGTGCAGACCATGGAGCAGCTCGTGAGCGCCACCCTCGGGCCTCGCCGCTTCTCCATGGTGCTCCTGGGGCTCTTCGGCGCGGTCGCGCTCGTGCTCGCCGCGGTGGGGATCTACGGGGTGATGTCGTTCGACGTCGCGCGCCGGTCGCAGGAGATCGGGGTGCGGATGGCGCTCGGCGCGCAGGCGGGCGAGGTGCTGCGCCTCGTGCTGCGCCAGGGGCTGCGCCTGGTGGCGGTGGGGGTGGTGCTGGGGATGCTGGGCTCCCTCGCCGTCGCCAACCTGATCCGCAGCCAGCTGTACGAGATGAGCGCGGTGGACCCGGTGACGTTCGCGCTGGTGGTGGTGGTCCTGCTCGGGGCTGCCGCGCTCGCGCTGCTCGTCCCGGCACGCCGCGCCACCCACGTGGATCCCCTGTCCGCGATGCGAGCCGGGTAGGACTGCACCCGTCCCTCAGCCGCACTTGGCCCGGTCCAGTCGGGCCACTGCCAGGAGGTGGGACACCGACGCCCCATCGGGTGCAGCGGGATTGCGCAGGCGTGGAGAACGGTGGCGCGAATACGAGTCGAGGGCGCGGGGAAGTGTTCCCCGCGCCCTCAGCGACTGCACCCGCACGTCCTCTCCGGCCCACCTCCGTCTTGCAGACTGCAGGCGCCCTTTACCGCCCGGCTCGGGCCTTCCCGAAGCGCGGCAGGTAACTTCCGTACCCCTCCGCGGCCACGCGCTCCACCGGGACGAACCGCAGCGCGGCGGAGTTGATGCAGTACCTCAGCCCGGTCGGCGCCGGGCCGTCGTCGAAGACGTGTCCCAGGTGGGAATCCGCCCCGCGCGAGCGGACCTCGGTCCTCACGCCGGTCCAGCCCCGGTCCTCGCGCTCGACGATGTTCGCGGCAACCAGCGGCCGGGTGAAGCTGGGCCACCCGGTCCCGGAGTCGTACTTGTCCAGCGAGCTGAAAAGCGGCTCACCGGAAACGACGTCCACGTAGATTCCCGGCTTCTTGTTGTCCCAGTACTCGTTGCGGAAGGCCGGCTCGGTACCGTCCCGCTGCGTCACCTTGTACTGGAGCGGCGTGAGCGTGCGCCGCAGCTCCGCGTCGCTCTTCTTGTTGGAGGCGGCCTGCTGCGCAACCGCCGGCTGCCGGGCCTGCGCGTCGGCAGTCTCGGACCCGACGCACCCCGCGAGAGCCACGAAGGAGAGCGCCAGGGCGGCATTCCTGATCTGTGTCGACATCGAATGAGTCATCGGCCTCTATGGTTGAATGGGCTTTGTCCCATTGCCTTCGCAATCGATCCGGCGCGACCCGGACCTGCCCGGAGCGCATAAAGGATCTCATTCAGCGGGCGCGCCTGCCGCTGCATCACTCCAAGTGCTTATAATATAACGGCTTACGCGGACCCCGCACACCCACTGTATGGTTCTACCTTCGTCGGAGTGGCGGCCTGCCCGAGATGCGTAGTGGCGGCGCTCAGCAGCAGCCTTCCCCGTGGATCCGCGTCCATTCCAGAGACATGGTGGTCGGCCCTGCTCTCGCCGTCGCCGCTCCCGACCCGGCCCGGCGGCGCCACTCCCGGGAAGTGGGACACGACCGCCCCGCCGTGCGTTCTCACGGGCAGGACGACGGAGTCTCCGCGAGTGGACAGGCCGCCTCTGCGCGCCTCCGGCGGCCGTGGCGGGCTGTGCGGCCAAGTCTCTGGGGCGCAACGGGATCGCCATGCCCGCACCCGCACCGCGGCGGAGGACTGCCGGTTGCACGGAGGAACTGCACCTGTCACTCGTCCCCCCACAGCGAGGTGAGCGTATGGGCGTGCCTGCCAGCCGGACGGCGTTCGAGCCGAGCGCCGAGATCAACGTGACGCCGATGATCGACGTGATGCTGGTCCTGCTCATCATCTTCATGGTGGTGACGCCCTCGATCACGAGCATGGCCCTGCTGCCGAAGGCGGCCACGGCGGTCCCGGAGAAGGAGGACCGGGTCACCCTCGGCATCGACGAGGCGGGGCGGTACTTCCTCGACGGCGATCGCGCGGCGGGCCCCATCGCCCCGGAGGAGCTGGAGGTCCGTCTCCGGGCCGCGTACGCGCGGCGCCCGCCGGAAGACCACGTCCTCTACCTCAAGGCGGACAAGCGGGTGCCGTACGCGCGGGTGCTCACCGCGGTGGACGCGGCGCGCCAGGCGGGGGTCAGCCGGATCGGGGCCATCACGGAGCTGGAGCCGCGGCCGCGCCGCCGCTGACGGCCTCCCTAGCGACGGGTCGGCCAGAACCGGTCCTTCAGTTCAGGCGCCCAGAGGGCGAGGACGACGAACAGCGCGAGCACCACGTGATACACAACCACCATCCATGCCGGATCCATCTCGAGGCCATCGATCACGGGGGCGAAGTTCACCGGCCCGGCAGTCGCCTGGACCGGAGCGTTCCCCGGCCCGGCAGTCGCCTGGACCGGAGCGGACGCAGCGTGCTTGAGCGTGTCGACGATGCGGACGTACGTCTCCTGCGCCTGCCTCACGACGTACCCGTTCGCAAGCGCGAACAGCCCAAACCCGATCGTCAGCCACAATCTCGCCATCTTGTTCTCGTGAATGTAATCCTTCCCGTACGCGAGACCGACCACGCCGAGCGCCACGATGCTGAAGAAGTTCCAGAGCGTGTTGATCACTCCGACAGACTCATACAGGAACCCCAGCGCCTCATTGAAATGCAGCGGTGCCATGTTTCCTCCATCCTGTACGGGGTCAGGCTTGATCTGGGCGAATCTGCTCCGCCTCGCGCTGGTGCACGTTACGGTCCTGATCGTTCACCGTCCGCCAGGATGATTCTCTCAGCCATGGATGGAGGGAAACCGCCCGCCCCGGCTCGCCCGCTTGTTGCATGGGGCGGTGCTCTCCCGTCCGGACGAAGCAGATCAGCAATGGAGGTGGCGATATGCACGGCAGGCGAGCGCTGGTTCTGATGGCGGCCCTGGTCCTGGCTGCCTGCGGCGGTGACGACGGCGAGACCGCGGCGGATACGCAGGAGCTGCCGCCCGGCACGGTGGACACGGCGGGCGTCGGCGTGGATACGCCCACGGCCGGCGGGCAGCTCGTGGACACGGCGGCCGTCCCCGGCCCGGTGGATACGGTGGAGGGCACGCCGACGGCGCCCTGACGAAGGGGAGGCGCCGGGAGGAGAGCGCGGAACCGGCCGCCCTGGCTCAGAGAGCCGGGGCGGCCGGAGTGCGTCTGCGTCGTCTGGTCACGGACCGGTGAGGTACTGCGGAAACGGGCTACTTCCGCTTGCGGGGATATGCCGGAGGGACGTCCGTCTCGATGAACGGGCCGAGCATCCCGCGCTCCTCCAGGAACGCACGCTCGTCAGGATCCCGCCGCGGGCGGGTCATCCCCGTGGTGTCGATGTTCTTCTTCGCCTCGCGCACGATCGCGCGCCGCCGCTCCCACATGGCGCGCAGTTTCGTGAGATCCCAACTCTTGTAGTCCATCACTCCTCCTCCTCGCGGGTCTCCTCTGGCGCCAGCTCGGGCCTGCGGCCACGAAGCCGGTCCCAGGTGTCCCGAAGCAGAGCATCCGAAATCGGCTCGCCGGATTCGACAATCCGTTTGAGGGCCGCGAACACGGTGCCGCAACGCTCGCGGGAGAGCAAGTCCTCCAGCAGAGCCTGGTCCCAACCGTCTCCCATCGCCTGAAGCAGGAGGGCAGGCTGCGCTCCGTGCCCGGTGTGGCCCGTCTGGTCGAACTCCACGAGACGGCCCATGAGCACCACCTCGGGCCGGACAACCCGCATTGTATAGGGACCCACTTCATGCTGGACGAACGGGTCCTTGAGACAGCTGCCCGGCACTTCCACGTAACATCTTCGCGTACCCAGTGACGACCCCGTCGAACAAACCCGAGGTCACCAAATGCAGTGTTCAGTTCTGTTCTGTCCAGGACACCGCTCGTAGTCTCGACGACTAGATCAATGTCGTACGTGACGTACCCGTCGGGCGCGTAGAACTCGACCGCACCACCGCCGACGAGCGTCGCCACCATCCCGCGCCGACGAAGTGCCTCCGAGAGGACGTCTACGAGCAGCGTCAGCCGCTCGCCGTGAGCAGCCGGCTCTCGAAGCAATGCCTCAGAGAGAATCGCCCCGATCCCAGAATTCAGGTCGTGCAGCGGCACCCGCTGGACAGGGTCGCCTCTTTGCGGAGGGTAGGAAACCAAGCAATTATCTCGTGGTTAGGATTGGAGGTGACTTGGCAGGGACGTCCTAGGCCGGGACGGCAGGTTCACCTGCTGGCGTACGGGCCGACCAGTGGGGCCGGTCGCGGAGTACCAACTCGGCCGGCGATTCGTCGAGGCCTCACCCTCTGCTCGCGCTGACGGCCGGGGCACCGCTACGCCGAATTTCCGCAGAGCTTCCCACCAAGCTACGCCGCGCGACGGATCGGCTCTAGGACGCGCAGCTGGCGCCGAGTAGGATAATCGCGAGTGGGCGAGGGGACCTATAGCTAAAACTGAAGCCAAACGATAGGATCAAGTTAGGAAAATGACGACACGTCGCTGCGGTAAGGCCGCTAATGCCCCGACGGATAGCTGAGGAACTGGAGGTGGTCATTTGACACAAAAAGCAGAGCAGTTCTTCGATCTGGAAGATCCACGAGTTTGGGTCGAGTGTATTACGTTCAGTGATGGGACAAGCATCACTCTTGGACCGGACGATGTAGTTGTGTTTGTGGGCCCCAACAGCGCGGGAAAAAGCGCAACCCTTCGCTTCATTCGTGAACACTTAAGGCAGGGAGACAAGATCACCTCTCCAGTTGTTAGTTCACTTGCAATCGAGCGAAAAGTGTCTGCGGATGCAGTCCCTCATTGGTTAGCATCGATCGGCAAGCCCGACCGGGACAACCCGGGCTTGATGTACGGAATGGGGGTGCACTTCCGCCCGGAGTTTGCGGCCCAATGGCTCACTGACCCCAGCAGTCCCCTTCGTGAAGTAACGCGGCTAATATGTCATATGTTGACATCTGAAGAGCGTCTGAAAACGGCTGACCCGGCAGGGGTAATTGACATGACGGGTCAGGCACCTTCCCACCCCATCCACTATCTCTATAGGAACGAAGAGCTTGAACAACAGGTAAGCCTCCGGTTTCGTGAGGCGTTCGGACGGGATCTTGTTGTTCATCGCGCCGCCGGTGCGACGATCCCAATATACTGCGGCCAGCGTCCCGCCTTCGAAGCGGGTGAGCACCCTGTTCACCGCGCCTGGATCGAAAGGCTCGAGCAACAACCGCTCCTTCATGAAGAAGGTGACGGTATGCGCAGCTTCGCAGGTGTCCTTCTTAATACGATGGTGGGTCCAGAGACGATAATCCTTCTGGACGAGCCAGAAGTGTACAGTGATGGTGTTCCCCTGACAGTTGCCCCCGCCGGGGAGTAGATCAAGCAGCCTCAGGCACCTCCTCGGCGGTCGGGGTGGAGGGTTGGGGCAGGCCAGCAAGGAAGACCTGCTCGGGAGTCCTGCCCTTCATGTT
>DASYWD010000522.1 GCA_035936415.1 Longimicrobiaceae bacterium | reverse complement strand
GCCGCGGCGCGGGCCCGGGTCGCCGCCGCGGGGGACTCGGTGCGCGCCGCGTTCGGGCGGGCGTCCCCGCTGAGCGCCCGGGAGGTGGCGGAGCTGCGCCAGGACGTGAACGCCGAGCAGGTCGCCACGGCGCGGAGCCTGGGAGTGCGCGCGGGGAGCGAGGCGGAGATCGAGCGGCTGCGGCGGGAGGGAAGGCTGGTGGCGCTGGGGGACAGCACCGCCTACTGGGTGCTGCGGGAGATGGATCACTCGGTGCCGTACGTCACCCCGGACGCCCGCGCGATGCTGGAGGAGCTGGGCCACCGCTTCCACGCGCGGCTGGACAGCCTGGGGCTGCCGCGCTATCGCATGAAGGTGACCTCGGCGCTGCGGACGGCGGAAACGCAGGCGGAGCTGCGGAAGACCAACTCGTACGCGGCGTGGACGACCAGCGCCCACGAGTTCGGCACCACGGCCGACGTGTCGCACGAGCGCTTCGCCGTCCCCGCGGAGGCGCCCGCGGGGGCTTCCCGGCCGCCGGCGCTGCGGGAGGCGGAGGTGGAGATGCTGGAGGAGGTGGGGAAGGAGCACTCCCGCGTGCTGCAGGCCGAGCTGGGCCGCGCCATCGCGGCGATGCGGGACGAGGGCGCGCTCCACGTCATGATGGAGAACCGCCAGCCGGTATACCACATGACCGTGGCGCGGCGCTTCCCGGGCACGGCTGCGTCCGGCGGGGAGCCTCGTACCTCTCGATGAGCCCGCGGGCGGGGCGCCGGCGATCACCGGCCCACGGCACCCCGCCCCGGTGCCCCGGCGTGACTACCGTTCCGGCTTCGGGGTGTCGGATTCCGCCATCATGCGCTCCATGATCTGCTTCTGCATCTCCGGCAGGAACTTCTCCAGGCGACGGTTGGTGATCTCCATGCTCAGGGCGGCCACGCGGGGCTGCGTGGCCAGGAGCCGCCGCCCCAGCGGCGTCTGGTAGAAGGTGCGCAGCTGCCGGAGCTCGTCCTCCGTGTAGACGTCCGCATAGAGACGGGTGTAGTCCGCGCGGAGGTCCTCCCACTTCATGGCCCTCGCCATGAAGTCGCGCATGATGTCCTCGTACGCGGCCAGCACGGGCTGCTGCTGGATCTGGGTCTGCAGGGTGGCGTCCGCCGTCTCGCGGAGGATCGCCTCCACGTTCATCGCTTCGAGGAGCTCTGCGGCGGCCTTCATCCGGGCCGGCGAAGGGGTGGTGTTCTGCGCCGCCGCGGGGACGGAGAGGACGAGTGCGAGGGCGAGGGCAAGGAGGGTGCGCCGCATGCGTGGATCCTGGAAAGGAGCGGGGGGGGAGCCCGGCGAGACCGGGGTGGAGGTCCGGGGAATCTGCGGGCGGGAGGTGAGAAACACAACCGCGGACGCGCTCCGGGTGGGACGGTCGCCTCACCCGGAACGCGGATGCCCGGCCGGGCGCGGCTCAGAGACCCGGCTGTCCCGGACGGGGAGCAAGGCCGATGACTTCGACGCCGGCGGCACGGGACGCGTCCAGTGCGTGGACCACCTCGCCGTACCGAAGGCTCTCTTCCGCCTGCACGAAGAGCACCTTGCGCGGGCGGATCGCGAAAATCGCGTGCAGCTCCTCCGTCAGCCGGGCGGGGGCGAGGGGCTGCGAGTTCAGCGCGTACTCGGGGCCGGGGCGGATCGAGAGCACCAGCTGCTCCGGCGGCTGCGTGACGTTGGACGGCACCGCCGGAGGGATCTGCACCGCGATCCCCCTCTGGAGCTCCTGCTGGACGACCATGAAGATGATGAGGAGGACCAGCAGGACGTCGATCATCGGCGTCATGTTGATGTCCGACTGCTGACCTCCCCGACGGGCGCTCGTTGCCATGGCCATCGTCCACCTCGCGGCTGGTGTGAGTCCGGTGCGAACCACTCGGATGTCCACGTGCGAGGGGCAACCCGCATTCCCGCTCCACCGGCCAGGTGCGTGCGGAGGCAAGTGGAGGCCCCGCCGTGTGTTGCAGGTGCGGAAGGCGCCGGGGCGGCGCGGGGGGAGGCCTGGGACCGTCCCCCCGGCGGTGCGGAGCTGTCCTCCAGGGGAGACTCGCCGGGCGCCGCCCGCGCCCGAGCGATCTCAGCCGGCGGGAGAGCCGCGGAAGCCGGCATTCGCTTCCAGCCACCGGACCAGCGCGGCCTTGCGGTCCTGGATGGGCAGGTATCCGCGCGACCTTTGCCACGCCCAGATGCGGGCTCGGGTCGTCCACGGCGCCTCGCCCGACAGCTCTTCGTCCGACTCCGGGTCGAGCCCGTAGACCATTTCGAAGTCCTTCGCATCCAGCGCGAAGTGCTCCAGGACGTCGTAGAGGCCCAGGCAGCGCATGGGATGGTACCCGGCCGCGATGCACAGCGCGAGCCCGTGCCGGTCCGCGGCGCACTCCCGCTCCGAGCCGTAGAGCCGGCGCTCGAGGGCCTGGAAGGGAAGCGCCATGAGACGGGCGCCGGCCAGCCGGGAGAGCCGGCCCGCCCACCCGGAGAAGAGGTCCAGGTGGCCCAGGTCGTGGTGCGCGATCTCGTGGGCGATCACGAACGCGACAGCCTCCTCCCGCGGACAGCGCTCCAGCAGCCGTCGGGAAAAGTAGACGTAGCGTCCCGGAGCGGTGAACGCGTTCGCCTCCCGAAGCCAGGGCACCTCCACGATGAGCCGCTCCGACTCCGGCCGGCCGGCCTGGAGGCGGGCCGACACGCGCCGCACCTGCTCCGCGGCCCAGCCGTGGGACTCGACCAACGCGTTCGCGTGGATCTCCCGGTGAAGCCAGTCGCCGAAGTTGAGCCCGTCCTCCACCTCGAAGTCGAAGGGCATCGTCCGCTCCCTGCCGCAGTGGATACAATGACCGCACTGGCGACCACTACGGCCGGGGGTGACGCGCGTGTCGGCGCTCGGCTCCCCATGCTAGCGGGAATATTCTTCGGGCTCGTCCCAGGACTCGGACCAGAACTCTTCTTCGGCGCGGGCGGCCTCCTCCAGGTCCAGCGGCTCGTCGCCGTCCTCCGCCGCGAGCGTCCCCTCCGCCAGGATCCGGCGGAGGGCGTCGTCGTCCACCCTGGGCACGCCGGACGATGCGCGCATGGCGCGGATCCGTCCCACGTAGCGCAGGCCGGCAAGCCCGGCGAGGGCACCCGACAGGATCCAGAACCAGGTCATGAAGCACCGAGAGTTGCGATGAGGAAGCGCGTACGGGGGTGGATACCCCGGAGCGGCCCGGCGGGTCTTCGGCGGCCGGCGGACCCGTCAGCCGGCGGAGCGCGCAGACGTCCCGGACGAAGTCCCGCACCACCCGGGCGAACGCGTCCGCGGCGGTGTAGTTGACCACGTGCGGCCCCCCGGGAATCACATGCAGGCGGCCGCGGGGGAGGAGGGCTCCAGCGTCCAGTCTAACAGCCAGCGGCCGATCTGCCGGGGAGCGGTGCGCGCATGCGGGTCCATCGTCGGCCCCGCGAGCACGGCCGCGCGAACGGACGTGCGCCGGCGGAGCGCCAGGTCGGCGATGACCTGGCAACCCGGCGAGTTGCCGACCAGCACCACGGGCCCCTGGCCGAGCGCGTCCAGCCAGTCGGCCAGGGCATCCGCCAGCTCGGGGATGCGCAGCACGCGCCCCCGGCTTCTCGCTCAGCCCGATGCCCGGCAGGTCCGGCGCGAAGACGGGGAAGTGCGGGGCGAGGCGCACCGCCGTGGGCACCATGTACAGGCTGGAGATGACCAGCCCGTGGACCAGGACCACCGTGGGCGCATCCGCCGCGGACGCGGAGGTGGAGGCCCGGGCGTGCATGAGCCCGCTCCGGGTGCGGTGCCAGCGGCTGTGCAGGCGGGGGTGGGTGTCTCGGCTCATGGCCTGCGGCACGGCCAGAACGATGCCGCCCAGTCTACCCGCCCCAGCGGCTCAGGCTCGTCGCCCGGCGCAGGACGCCGCCAGTGCTGGCGTCAGTTCTCGGGCGTCCCCACCGTCGTCGAAGCGAACCTTACGCCGCAGCGCTGCAGGTAGCTGCGCTCCTCCCGCGTGAGCGGCTCGTCGGTGTTGAGCACGCTGGCGACGAGCCTCGGATCGCAGGGCGCATTTGCGAGCGACCCACGCGGCATGGCCTCCGGCGTGCTCTTTCCGGCGCACGCCGGGACGGAGGCGAGAAGAAGCCCCGTCAGGAGAGCGTGGCGAATGGACATGTGCACCTCTGCGGAAGGGAAGCAGGGACCCGAAGGCACGACGTTCCGAACCGCCGGAGCGTCACTCACCCGCGGCGGCGTTCTGCGCCCGGTGCACCACTGCGCCGCGGGGCGGCTCAGGCGGACGTGCTCCGCTCCGCGGCAATCCTGCGCTGGGCCACGGCCAGCGTGAGGGAGGCACCCGCGCCGAATGCACCGCTGACTGCGATGACAACGTGGGGCAGCGTCGTGCAGCCGAGTGCGGCGTATCCCTCGGCCGCGGCGACAACCGTGCCTACGAGGGCACCGAGAAGGGCGAAGCGTTCGGGTCTGCGGGCCATGGGCTCCTGGGGAGGAGGAGTGGCGATCCAGCCGGAGTTGCCGCCCGGATCGGTTCCCCCGTCGCCTGCCCGCTTTCGTCAGGCGAGCCGGGGAGCAGCCTCGGAAATGCCGATGGGCGCGACCAGCACGTTGGAAGCCGCCGCGAAGAACGGCTTGGCCGCAGCCTGCGGGAGCTTCAGCTCCAGGAGGCGGCTTCCGTCGCCGGTCTTGCCGAGCAGGCGCACGACCTCCGCCTCTCCGCTGGTGCAGTAGACCTGCTCCCCCACGGCGGGGCTGCGCTCACCGCCGCTGACCCACTCGGGATGCAGGGCGGAATCGACGTGCAGGTCTGCCGCGTGAATGCGTCGGCTGCTGTTGTTGGGTAACCAGCTCATCGATGCCACTCCCGGTTCGGGTAAATGCGCGCCGCTGAGCAGGATGGAACTGTGGCGCTCTGTAATCTAGCGGGAGTGGCTCCCTTCTCCTAATCCGGCGGATCTCCACGAGGCGCACCTCCGCGGTGATGATCCATCACCCACGCGCCCAGGGAAGGAAAGGGGCACGTCCGCACGGTGCGGGGCGTGCCCCTTTCCGCGTCCGGGAAACCGGCCGGGGAGGAGCCTGCCCGGAAAAACGCACCTCCCTCCGCTCGGAAAAACCTGCCGCCCAGCGCCTTTTTCCCAGCGGAGTGGAGGTCCCGGGAACGAGGGCGAATCTCCCGTAAATAGCACGGAAGAAAGGGATTGCGGAAGCGCGGGCGAGGATCGGCGAAGCGTGTCCGGAACGGTACGCAGTCTGCTCCTTCAGAGGGCTGGAACGACGGCGCCCACCCGGCCCCTCGGGCGCAGAGATCGGAACGCCTTCCCCACGGAGAGCTGGACATGGACACGACGACGGCGCCCTGGAGCGTTCGCGAGAGCGGATGCCCCATCGCGCGCGAGCGGCTGCTGACGGAGCACCTCGGGCTGGTGCACCACGTCGCGCGCAAGGTATCCCGCACGCTGACGGTGGAGGCGGACTTCGACGAGCTGGTGAGCGCGGGATCCATGGGGCTGATGAACGCCCTGGACAACTTCGACGCTTCGCGCGGGCTGGCGTTCAGCACCTTCGCCGCGCCGCGGATCCGGGGGGCGATCCTGGACGAGCTGCGGCGGCAGGACCACGTCCCGCGCTCCGTGCGCCGGAAGACGCGCGAGATCACCGCCGCGCGCGAGTCGCTGATGCGGGTCCTGGAGCGGGCGCCCGAGGACCGGGAGGTCGCGGAGCACCTGGGGCTGGACGTGGAGACCTTCTGGCGCTGGAGCGGCGACGTGGAGGGGACCGCGCATGTGCCCCTGGACGACCGCGTCGGCGAAGACCGCATCGGACGCGGGCTCGCCCCGGCAGACTTCCTCGCCGGCGAGACGCACCACGACATCGAGGGCCGGCTGAACCTGGCCGAAGAGGCGGAGATCCTCCGTGACGCCGTCCTCCGTCTGAAGGAGCAGGAGCGGATCGTCCTCACCCTGTACTACTACGAGGATCTGAAGCTGCACGAGATCGCCGCCGTCCTGAAGCTGACGGAGTCGCGCGTGTCGCAGATCCGATCCCGGGCAGTCGCCCGCCTCCGCGGCGAGCTCGCCCCGCTCCGGGAGCGGGTCGCATGAGCGCCGCGCCCCGAGCCGCACTCGCCGCCGCAGCGCCATCGGGGCGGGGCGGCTCCGGGCCAGGCGCTACCTCCGCGCCCCGAGCAGCGTAGGGA
>DASYWD010000521.1 GCA_035936415.1 Longimicrobiaceae bacterium | reverse complement strand
GCCCCGCCCAGCGCACGGGAGGGGAGGGCGGCGGCTCCAGGCGTGGGGGGGGCGCGTCGAGGCTGCGGGTCCCGCTGGTGGTGGCGCTCGCGCTCGCCGCCGCCGGGTGCAACCGCGGCAACCGGCTCTACCGGGAGGGGGAATACCGGCGGGCGGCGGCCGAGTACGCCCGCGCGCTGGCGAGGGGCGACCGCTCTCCGGAGCTCCGCTACAACCTGGGGACGGCGCTCCTGCAGCTCGAGGCGTACGACTCCGCCCGGGCCCACCTGGAGGCCGCGTCCGCCGCCCCCGAGCCCGGGGTCCGGCAGCCGGCGTCGTACAACGGCGGGAACGCGGACCTCCTCCCCGTCTTCCACCGGGTCGTCCCGGAGGAGGAGCGGCGCCCCCGGCTGGAGCGCGCCGTGGCCGCCTACCAGCGCGCGCTGCTGCTGGATCCCGCGGACCTCGACGCGAAGTGGAACCTGGAGATCGCGCTGCGGCTGCTGGAGCGGGAGGAGGAGCCCTCGGGGGGCGGAGGCGGCGGGGGGGAGGAGGAGGGCGGGGGCGGGGCGGGCGCCGATCCGGCGCCGACCCCGGATCCCGCGCCGGCCGGCGGGAGCGGCCTCAGCACGCTGGAGGCGGAGCAGATCCTCGCAGGGGCGCAGCGCGCCGAGGCGGAGGTGCAGGGGGAGAAGCTGCGGAAGCAGCAGCCGAGGGGCCGGGCGGTGCGGGACTGGTAGGGCCGCCTGCGGGGCCGCCGCCCCGGGGTGACGGAGACGGGTGCGTCCTCGTCCCCAGGGTGACAGCACGCCGATCCATCCACCTGAAGCCGTTGAAGATGCATCCATTTCGCAGATGCCCCGCCGTCCTCGGGGCCGCCCTCTCCTTCCTGTTCGCCGCCTGCGACGGCGGACCCGCGGAGCCGGCCGCCCCTCCCTCGTACACGGCCGTGGAGTTCGGCCGTCCCGACCTGGGCGAGTTCATGCCCACGGCCCTCAACGACCGTGGCCAGGTGGTCGGGAGCGGCAACCGGGGCGTGTACCGATGGGAGGCGGGGGCCTTCACCCGGCTCGAGGTTCCCGGATCGCACGACGACCCGCGGTATCCGTTCCCCGCCGCGACGGTGACGGACGTGAACGACCTCGGGAATGCGGTGGGCCTGCTGAACCGGAGGGAGGGCCTCCTCTGGCGGGGAACGACTCCCGTGCGGTTCGAGATCCCGCTGGGATCGCGGCCGGAGCTGTTCGTCCGGGGCATCAACGACAGGGAGCAGGTGATCGGCTCCATCCCCGGGAACGACCACACCGAGAACGCTTTCATCTGGACGGCGGGGGCCCTGCGGATCTTGCACGACACGGCGGGAGTGGCCGACCTGAACGACGCGGGAGACGTGGTGGGGACCGCCTACTCCTGGACGACCATCCCCAACGCGGGGACGCACAAGGACCACTTCCGGGCGCTTCTCTGGAGGAGCGATGGACGGCAGGTCTCCCTGGGGACCCTGAGCGGGCGCGAGAGCATCGCGTCCGCCATCAACGAGCGCGGGCAGGTCGCCGGCACCTGGCTCTCATCCAGCGGGGAGAGCCGGGTCTTCCTGTGGGAGAACGGACGGATGCGCGACCTCGGGAGGCCGGACGTTCCCCCCGCCATCGGCGCGGAGTGGAGCGTCTTCGTCTCCGGCATGAACGACCGCGGGGAGATCGTAGGCACCGCCGTGTCGGGGATGTACGCCTCGGAGTCGCACCCGTTCGTGTGGAGGTCGGGCCGCTTCCACAAGCTGGAGGAGCTCCTTCCGGACGGGCGGTGGGACCTGCTTCAGGCGCTTGCGATCAACAACTCGGGAACGATTCTCGTAAGTGCCCGGGACGTGGCGAGCGGCGCGCTGGTCGGACTGCTGCTGAGGCCCGACGCATGACCCGGCCGGGTGCTCTCGCGCTCCGTGGGTCCGTATGAACGGAGCCCCGCGCCGGCAGGATGGCGCGGGGCTCTTTCAATCAGCGGCCCGCGAGCCGGGCACTCGACGGCTCATGCCGCCCGGAGCCAGTGCCCCAGCTCCCGCAGCGTGGGCTTCTTCCCGGTGCTGAGGATCCCGATCCGGTAGATCTTCCCGGCCACCCAGGCCATGAGCAGCACGGCCAGGAAGGTGCCGGCCAGGGAGACCGCGACCTGCCAGTCGGGGACGGCGGCGGCGGCCAGGCGCATGGGCATGGTGACCGGCGCGGTGAAGGGGATCATGCCGAGCGCGGTGGCGGTAGGGCCCAGCGGGTCGGTGATCACCTGGCGGAGGAAGAGGAGCGGGGCGATGAGCGGGAGGAGGGCCACCGTCTGGAACTGCTGCGCCTCCTGCTCGCTGTTGACCGCCGCGCCCACCGCCGCGAAGAGCGCGGCATAGAGGAGGAAGCCCAGGACGAAGAAGCCCAGCGCCGAGGCGAGGATCCACGGTTCCACCCGGAAGTCGCCGAGCGTGTCGGCGGGGAGGCCCAGGCGGTTCGCGATTCCCCCGGAGCGGGCGACGGCGAGCGCCGCGATTGCGCCCCAGATGGAAACCTGCAGCAGGGCCACCGCGCCCACGCCCAGGATCTTGCCGGCCATCAGGTGCGTGGCCTTCATGGAGCTGACGATCACCTCCGCGATGCGGTTGGTCTTCTCCTCCAGCACGCTGCGCATGACGTTGATCCCGTAGAGGAGCACCAGCGCGTAGACCATGAACCCCAGGAGGTAGCCCAGGAGGAAGCTGGACCGCCCGCTCTCGGCCGAGTCCCCCTGCTGGGTCACGCGGAGCGTCTGGACCTTCACCGGCCGCAGGAGCGACGACACCTCGGTGACGTCCAGCCCCTGCTCGCGCATGCGGGCGGCCTGGACCGCCTGAGAGACGGCCACCCGGACGTCGCGCTCCACCTGGAAGTTGGCGACGTTGCGCGCCCGCAGCTCGATCTCGTTCCCCTCCACCACCCCCGCCGGGAGGTAGAGGTAGCCGTCGATCTCCTCGGCGAGCACCCGCCGGCTCAGCTCCCCGCGCACCGCGTCCAGCGGCCCTTCAACCCGCTCCAGGTGGTAGGTGTACGCGTCACGGTCCCCCTCCGCCGGGGGCCGGGATAGGCTCTGCACCACGTACTCGCCGATCCCCGCCGGGGCCTCGTCCACCACCACCAGCCTCCGCTCGCCGCCCCCGCCCGACATCGCCGGGAGGAGGGTCAGCGCCCCGATGAAAACGGGGAAGAGGAGGGTGGTGAGCACGAACCCGCGGGTCCGGACCCGCTCCCTGAACTCGCGCGCGAGGACGATCAGTATCTCAGACACGGGCGAGCTCCGGGCGGCGGTGGGGGGTCGCGGCGTCGCCCACGCGGGCGACGAAGATCTCGTGCAGCGAGGGCTCCACGCGCTCGAAGCGGACGAGGGGGGCGTCCAGTGCGTTCAGCGCAGCCACCAGCGCGCGGGGATCGGCGCCGTCCGGCAGCTCCACCTCCCATCCGTCGCCGGTGCGGGCCGGTTCGCCGAAGCGGTCGTCGCGGCGGAGCGCTTCCTCCACCCCGGGGGCGGGGTCGTCGAAGGCGAAGGCGTAGCGGCCGGTGCGGCTGGCGCGCTTCACCTCCCGCAGCCCGCCGTCCAGCACCTTGCGCCCCTGCGCGATGATGCAGACGTGGTCACAGAGCTCCTCGGCCTGCGCCATGTTGTGGGTGCTGAAGATCACCGTCTTCCCGCGGGCGCGGGTCTCCAGGATGGTGTCCCGCAGCACCTCCTGGTTCACCGGGTCCAGCCCGGATGCGGGCTCGTCCAGCACCAGGAGGTCGGGGTCGTGGATCACGGTCGTGATGAACTGCACCTTCTGCTGCATCCCCTTGGAGAGCGTCTCCACCTTCGCTCCGCGCCACTCCCCCAGCCCCATCTTCTCGATCCACCGCTCTCCCTCGCGGCGCGCCGTGGCGGCGGGTACGCCCTTCAGGCGAGCGAAGAAGACGATGACGTCGAGCACCCGCATCTTCCGGTAGAGCCCCCGCTCCTCGGGGAGGTAGCCGACGCGGCGCAGCACGCCGGGCTCCTGTTCGGGGTCCGCGCCCAGCAGCGACACGCGCCCGGTGTCGCGGACGATGATGTTCATCGCCATGCGGATGGTGGTCGACTTTCCGGCGCCGTTGGGGCCGAGGATCCCGTAGATGGTCCCGGCGGGCACGGCGAGGCTGAGGTCGTCCACGGCGGTGTGGCCTGCGAACCGCTTCGACAGGTGTTGCAGAGATACGGCATGTTCCATTGGGCGGCGGCCTGGCGGGAGGGCGGCGGGGAAGCGTTCCGGGCAATGCCCCGGAAGGTAAGCGGCGGTCCCGGATCGCGCATCCCCCGCCGCAGCCGTCCACGCACCGGTGGAGACAAACGAAGATGCCGCAGTGCCGTAGCCGTGGACGACCCCGTGACACGCGGTCCGGAGCCGGTGCCGCCGGCCGGCCGACGGGTAACGTATCGTTTCTCCGCTGTAACGGGGTGAGGGGAAGCACGGGGTCGTCGACGAGGGCACATCGGGGTTGTATCGGCGTAAATCGTTGCATAATACGTATTTACGGATCTGGATTGTAACGGTACGTGGCTTGCCAATGCACCGGGCCAGCGGAGGTCCGGACCGCGCGGTGCCCCACGGCCGCTCGATCCACCAGGGCCCTGGACCCGCCCGGCATCTCGATGCCGCCGACTCGTCGGTGTTCACTGGTTCCCCTTCTGGAGCGTACATGCTCTACGTCGTCGACTCCCGGGTGCGTGCACCCTCAGCGGGCCTCGTGCGCCGCGTGCTTCTCACGGCCTCGCTCCCCCTCCTCCTGGGCGGCTGCGTGGAGGACCCGCTCGATCCCGGCAAGGGCGTGGATGGGCCGGTGGTCACGCTCGCGCCGCAGACGGTCGCCCTGCGGGTGGACGCCCCGGATCGTGCCGAGGCGGGCGACTCGCTCCGCTTCTCCGTGACCGCGAAGACGAAGACCGGGACCATCTCCGAGGTGGGCGCCACGCTGCTGGTGAGCGCCCCCGGGGTGAGCAGCCCCCGGGTGATCGCGGTTCCGGGGGCGGCGATCCCGGCCGGGCAGACCGAGGTGACCCGCACCGTCGCGGTCTCGTTCGGGGAGGTGCTCCGCACGCTGGGCGGACAGCTCCGGGCCGCGGACGTGGTGCGCCTCGAGGCGCACGGGTACGCGGTCCACTCCAGCGGCGCCTGCGCCGCAGGTGTGGACACCATCCCACAGACGCTCCCCTGCGACAGCGTGGGCGGTGCGAAGATCGCGGCGGCCACGCCGGGGCAGCGGGCCGAGGTGATGGTCGCGGCCGGGGGAACGGTTCGGCTCTCGGTGAGCCCCGGGAGCATCGGCGACCTGGTGGTGGACGACCGCAGGCAGCTCCTCTTCCTCTCCAACCGCGCGGCGCACCGGGTGGACGTGCTGGAGATCGGGAGCCGCCGCCTCCGCCCCGGCGGGATCCTGGTGGGCTCGGAGCCGTGGGGCCTCTCCAAGACGATGAGCGGGGACACGCTGATCGTCGCCAACTCCGGCGGCGTGAACGTCTCCTTCGTCCCCCTCTCCGCCACGGGCGAGCTGCGGGAGGACCTCGGGCGCCGCTTCCAGATCCCGCGCACCATCCTCTACGAGGTCCAGACGGAGGACGGGCAGTACAAGAACCTGAACTTCTTCAACTACACGGACCGTCCGCAGTTCGTCGCGCAGGACGCCAGGGGGCGGCTGCTCTACTCGACGGTGGCGACGCAGGCCGCGCCGGTCGGCTCCATCCGCGTGGCGGAGTTCCAGCCCGGGTGGGGCACGTGGGACGCGCGCTTCCTCTTCCACGAGCGCTCGCTCGAAGGGACCAAGGAAGTCATCGCGATCGGCAACGTGGACACGGTCCGCATCGTCGGCCCCACGCACGTCGTCCTCGTGGACCACGTCCCCGGCTCCAGCCCGCAGCGCATCATCCGCAGCGATCCGCTTCCGGCGCTCCAAGCCCGGGACCAGCTCCGCGGCATGGGCTCGGACGCGGAGGTGTTCCCCGGCTTCCGGTGGCGGCTCCCGGAGGCGCTGGCGCTCTCCGACACCACCTTCGTGCGGCACTCGGCCGACCACCGGTGGATCGTCTTCGGCGAGGGGCTGCGCACCCCGGCGGGCCGCATCATGACCTGGAGCGCGGAGGGCGGCGCCCTATCGAGCGTGGAGGACATCCGCGACTTGGTGAACAACGCGTCGGACCGGATCCGCTCGGTGGACCTGAACGCCGACGGCTCGCTGGGCGTGGCACGCGGGAGCACGGGGAGCTTCTTCTTCGGCAACGACCTGCGGCTGCTCGGCCGCACCGCCCAGCCGGACGGACGCGGCGCCTCCTTCCTGCCCGGCGCCACGGGACTGCGGGTGCACGCCCTGGCCGCGACCGGCCGCCGCAGCATCCAGGTGGTGGAGACCACCAGCTACCGCGCGGTGGGCGAGGTGCCCATCCGCGACGAGATCGCGGGGCCCTTCCGGGTGGGGCCGCCAGGGCCGGGCGCGAACGCCTGTCCCGCGGACTTCCGCCAGGGACCGGCGGACTGCGTCCTGGCGCGGGTCTACGCGGTGACCTCCTCGGGCGGGGTGCTGATCCTGGACGTGCGCAACGGAGACGTGCGATGAGCGGGGCCATCCGGGCGCTCGCGACCGGTGCCGTGCTGGCGGCGCTCTGCGCCGCGCCCGCCGCAGCCCAGACGCACAGCGGCTCCATCGGCTACGGGGGCGGGGGGATCTGGTTCGGCTCCTTCGGCGGCGCTTCGGAGCTGAAGCTGGAGCCCGGGTGGGTCGCGAATCTCCAGGCGGACCAGTGGTACTGGCGCGGACGGGTGGGCGCCCGGGCGAACGTCGCCTTCACGCAGCGCCCGCTGCGCACCGGCCTGGACGAGCGCCAGATCAACACCTGGTTCTTCGACGGCAGCGTGCTGCTCCGGCCCGTCCCGCCGCGCGAGGGGGGGAGCGTGGCTCCCTACCTGAGCCTGGGGGCGGGGGTGGTCAACTACGGCTTCGGGCGCGGGCGGCCGGTGGTGCTCGGCGACGCGGTCTACCCGGGGTCGGGCGAACGGCAGCTCGCGCTCGTGGTGGGTGCGGGCGTGGACTTCGTCCCACGGGTGGTGTTCCTCGACACGCCGCTGGGACTGCGCCTGGACTTCGCGGACCACGTCACGCTGGAGTCGCCGTTCGAGAGCCGGGGCGGAGACGCCTTCGGGCCCGTCCACAACGTCCGCGTGATGGTGGGGCTGATCGGGCTGGTGGGGAACAGGTGACCCTCGACGGGCGCGGGCTGGGCCCGTCTCCGGAAGGTGGAGGTGCGAGATGCGGGAAGCGGCGGGCGCGCCGGCGGTGGACCTGGGCCTTCTCCGCCGCAACGCGGAAGAGAACTACCCCCTGTTCTGCGCGGCCGGGCTGGGCGAGAAGGACATCCGGACGCTGACCTGCAGGCGCTGCGGAACTGCGGAGAGGGCGTTCTTCTGGACGGTGGCGCGGAAGTCGGACGGGGTCCTCGACCTCACCTGCCCGGTGTGCCGGAACTGGGAGGTGCGATACGACCTGAGGCGGAACGACTGGCAGGCCAGCTCTCCCTGGAAGCCGCTGGTGGCGGCGGCGCTCGTCGCCGGGGGAGCCGCCCTCTACCTGGGGTTCCGCGAGCCGGTGCACGACGCGGTCCGGGACGCCCTGCAGATCGTGGAGAGCAGGATCGATCCTGGGGGCGAGAGCGAAGCCCCCGAGACGGCGATAACGGTGGACGACCCGGGCGGTACGCCGCCCGGACCCTGAACGGAACGAGACGTTGTACCGAGGCCGCGGAATTCGCCGGAGAGCCTCGAAACCCGGGCAGAGCGGTCCAAGACCAGACGCTGCCCACCCATTCCCAACTTGGCCTGCGGGCCGGGAGGAAGACATGACCGCTCTCATGAAGAACCTGTGGAACGACGAGTCGGGCGCGACGCTGGTGGAGTACGCGATGATCGTGGGCCTCATCATCGCCGTCGTGGTCGCCGCGATGACGACCTTCAAGGGTGGAATCAGCACCCTCTTCACCAAGGTCAGCACCAAGGCCGGCACCGCTGTCGACACGGGCATCTGACGCAAACTCGCTCACTGCCCCCCGCGCGAAGCGGGGGGCAGCGGGGTTCCGAGGGTCTCACGGCAGGCAGTTAAAGTCCAACTCTACGACAGGCCTACGGGCCGGGAGGAACACATGACCGCTCTCATCAAGAACCTGTGGAACGACGAGTCGGGCGCGACCCTGGTGGAGTACGCGATGATCGTCGGCCTCATCATCGCCGTCGTGGTCGCCGCGATGACGACCTTCAAGGGTGGAATCGACACCCTCTTCACCAAGGTCAGCACCAAGGCCGGCACCGCTGTCGACACGGGCATCTGACCCTGGCGCGGTTCGCTCCCCCGTCCGCTGACGCCGGCGGGCGGGGGGAGCGTTGTGGCTGACTCGCAGGCGGGCGATCGGGAGGACGTCTGCCGCTGGATCTTCCAGCGCAGCGATGAAACGAGGAGACGAACGATGGTTGAGTCGCTAACGACGGGGGCACTCGTCGGGGCAGTGCTGGTCGCCGCATGGTGGGACCTTCGCGAGCGGCGCATACCGAATGCGCTCACTGTGCCGGCCTTTCTGCTGGCGCTGGCGTTCCGGGCGATCCCGGGCGGTGAGACGCTCCTGTCCGGCATCGGCGGGGCTGGCCTCGGCCTGCTCGTAATGCTCCCGTTCTTCGCGCTCGGGGCCGTCGGAGGCGGGGACACAAAGCTGGTAATCGCCGTGGGGGCGTTCCTCGGGCCGGAGGGCCTGGTCGGCGCTCTGGTCGTGGCTTCGTTCGCCGGCGCCGTGATGGCGGCCTGGGCCACGTACCGCGCCCGGGTGATCATCCCGGTCCTCTTCAGCTGCGTCGCCCTGATGAAGTACGCGGTGACGCTGGGACGGGCGGGTGAACGCCCCACCCTCGTGTCGCCTGGGGTCGTGAGCATCCCCTACGGAGTGGCGGTCGCGGTCGGGGTTTCGGCAACCCTGCTGCTGGGAGGTGCGCTGTGACCCGGAAAACCGTCGGACGGAAGATGCGGCGTAGTGTCCGGGACGAATCCGGCGCCGCGCTGGTGGAGTTCGCCATCGCCGCCCCCATGCTGATCTTCCTGATCCTGGGGATGGTGGAGTTCGCAGAGATGTACCGGCGCTACCAGGTGCTCACGGACACGGCCCGCGAGGGGGTGCGGCGCGCCGTCGTCTCCACGGGGCCCGATTCCGCGACCGTAGTCACCATCGTAAAGGACCGGCTGAAGGACCAGGGAATCACCCCCAGGGTGGTCACGGTTCATGGACTTTCGGGCGGGTACGGCGCGCCGGCCACCGTGCGGATCGAGTACGACTACCCGTTCTCCTTTGTCAGCGGATTCATGGGGCCCGTGAAGGTCCCCCTGAAGACGCAGGCCCGGATGCGAATCGAGTAAATGGAAGGGACACATGCGTAAGACGAGACTCGTTCCGGTCCTGCTGGCGGCCGTCGTCTGCGGCCTGCTGGCCGCGTACCTGGCCCTGACGCAG
Organism: Longimicrobiaceae bacterium; assembly: GCA_035936415.1. Classification (NCBI taxonomy): domain Bacteria; kingdom Pseudomonadati; phylum Gemmatimonadota; class Longimicrobiia; order Longimicrobiales; family Longimicrobiaceae; species Longimicrobiaceae bacterium. The sequence goes on along the minus strand of DASYWD010000521.1, from coordinate 13,171 downwards.
CTCAGCGCCGCCCCCACCACGGGCGGGGGGCCGGCGCAGAAGGGGCAGCTCGCCGTGGCTGCACGGTACCTCCCCCAGGGCACCATCCTCCGGCAGGAGGACGTGCACTTCGTGGAGTGGAGCTCCCCGACCCTTCCGCCCGGTTATTCGAGCAGTGTCGCGGAGCTGGTGGGACGCGGGCTCCTCACGGACCTGCAGCCCAACGAGCCCGTGCTCGCGGCGAAGCTCGCCGACAAGAGCGCCGGCGGAGGGCTCCCGATCCTGATCCCTGAGGGGATGCGCGCCGTGAGCGTCAAGGTGGACGAGGTGATCGGCGTGGCCGGCTTCGTGGTCCCCGGCACCCGCGTGGACGTGCTTGTGACCCTGGACCGCGGGAACGACCAGGGAAGCATGACCCGCGTGGTCCTGCAGGACGTCCGCGCGCTCGCCGCCGGGCAGACCGTGCAGCGCGACCCGGAGGGGAAGCCGCAGACCGTGCCCGTGATCACCCTGCTGGTGAGCCCGGAGGACGCCGAGCGCCTGACGCTCGCCGCCACCGAGGGCCGCATCCAGCTCGCGCTCCGCAACATGCTCGACGCCGGCCGGCCCAACACCCAGGGCGCCCGTACCGCCGGGCTCCTGGGTCAGAGCGCCCCGGCCGCGGCAGCCGCTCCGCGCAACGTGGTGGTGCAGCAGCAGCCCCGCGCCGCCGCGCCGAGGGAGAGGGCCGGCATGGTCGTGGAGACCTTCAAGGGAGGGGTCCGGTCCCTCCAGACGTTCTGAGTCCGATCCTCACGCCGACACCGACACTCGATGCGCTTCCCGACAGTTGCCGGCCCCGTCCGCTCGCGCCAGGTCGTCCGCCCCGTGCGGGTCCTGACCCTCGTTCTCCTCGCGCTCTTCTGCCGGTGGGAGCCCGCCGCCGCCCAGACGGTGCAGGAGGACGTGATCATCGTCCCCAAGGGGCAGTCCGTGCTGGTCACCTCGCCGGCCCCGGTGGCCCGGGTCTCCATCGGTGACCCGGGGGTCGCGGACGCCACCGCCGTGTCGCCGCGGGAAGTGCTGGTGAACGCGAAGGCGCTCGGCACCACCACGCTGATCATCTGGGACGTCAACGGAGCGCGCCGGACCACGTCCATCGAGGTGACGGTGAACGCAGCGGCGCTGGAGCGCCAGTTCCGCACGCTCTTCCCTGGCGAGCCCATCACCGTCGCGGCCACCGGCGGCACCGTGGTCGTCTCCGGCACCGCCCGGAGCCCCCGCTCCGCCGCCCTGGCGCTGCAGCTCGCGCGCGCCACCGGGGCCACGGTGGTGGACAACCTGGTCTCCCCCGCCTCGCAGCAGGTGCTGCTGCAGGTGCGCTTCGCCGAGGTGTCGCGCAACGCGCTGGATGAGCTGCGCACCTCGATCGCGGTCGCCAACCCGGACCGGATCCGCGGGGTGGACCAGAGCGCGGTGCAGACCATCTCCTCCGAGCTCTTCCGCCTGATGCTCTTCGGCAGCGACGTGGCCCTGGACGCCACCATCGAGGCGCAGCGGACCCGGGGGGAGTTCCGGTCGCTCGCGGAGCCCAACCTGCTCGCGCTGGACGGCGCCGAGGCATCGTTCCTGGCCGGCGGCGAGTTCCCCTACCCGGTGGTGCAGGGCGGGGACGCGAACACCACCCGGGTGACGGTCGTCTTCAAGGAGTTCGGGGTGCGGCTCAACTTCCTCCCCCAGGTGACGGGGGCGGGGAACGTCAGGCTGCGGGTGGCGCCGGAGGTGTCGTCGCTGGACTTCAGCAACGCGCTCCGGATCTCGGGGTTCCTGATCCCCAGCCTGCTCACCCGGCGCGCCTCCACCGAGGTGGAGCTGCGCGACGGTGAGACCTTCGCAATCGCGGGGCTGATGAACAACACCTTCCTCAACAACCGCGGGCGCGTCCCCTGGCTGGGCGACATCCCCATCCTGGGCGCCCTGTTCCAGAGCCGCGAGCGCCGGGAGACCCGGACCGAGCTGCTGGTGCTGGTCACCCCCCGGCTGGTGCGCCCCAGCGCGGAAGCGCCGCCCGTGCCCACGGGCGAGCCGGACACCTGGAACTGGAGCCCGCCCATGCGCCCGGAGGCGGCGCGCCCGTAGGGGGTGGTGGAACGATCGGTTCGGATTCGAAACGCCGGGACAACGGAGGAGGAGATGAGGCGCAGGAGGGAGAGTCCGGTACGCAACGAGCGCGGCGCCACGATGGTGTTCATGGCCCTGGGCACGCTCACCCTCCTGGGGGTGTGCGCGCTGGCCGTGGACGTGGGGCTGATGTACAACACTCGCGCCGAGGCGCAGCGCGCCGCCGATTCCGGAGCCCTCGCCGGCGCGAGCGCGCTCATGGACGAGCCCGACCCGACGCGGAAGGTGGCCGAGGCGCGGGCGCGGGCCGTCCGGTTCGCCGGCCTGAACCACATGGCCAGCCAGAACGTCCCCTCCACCGGCGTCGGCGTCGAGATGCTGGAAGCGGACACCCGGGTGAGGGTCACCGTCGGAAGCGGCAAGGTGCCGATGCTCTTCGCGCGCCTCCTGGGGACCAACACCGTCCCCGTGTCCGCGAGCGCCGATGCGGTCGCCGCCGCGACCGGCACCGGGAAGTGCCTGAAGCCGTTCGCGCTCCCGAACTACGCCTACACGCCCGAGAACTACGGCAAGCGCATCCTGCTCTGGACCACCAAGAGCGATTCGCTGGTGCTCATCGGGCCCGCGGTCGGGCCGATCGGCGGCGGCGCGCTGCAGAAGATCATCGCGGATCCCGGCTGCATGGACGGGATCATGACGGTCAACGACGAGCCCCCGTACGACGTGCCCGGCGAGAAGGTGGGGCAGGTCATGAACGGCGTCCAGAACCTGATCGACCTCGACCCGACGCTCGCCTACGAGGAAGGGAAGGGCTTCCACCGGAACGGGACCCCCGAACCCAACTGGAGGAAGAGCCCGCGCGTGGCGAACATCGCCCTGTACGACCCGGCCGAGCTCGACCTCAGCCCGGGCGGGGGGAAGACGCTGGACATCGACAACTTCGCGGCCGTGTTCTTCGAAGAAGTCACGAAGGGCTCGGTGAAGGAGGCATGGGGGCGCATCTTCCCGGCGATCGGCGTGGGAGACAACTGCGCGGCCACCAACTCGTGCAGCACCAACACGTTCTACCTGCGGCTGGTGAAGTGAACGCACCGGGCGCGGACATCCGCGGCCGGACACAGCTCAACCGAAGGGCAGCGCACGCATGAACACCAACAACGTCCGTATCATCGCCGGAGCGCTGATCAGCGCAGACGCGGCGTTCCGCGAGTGGCTCGCCGCGGCGCTCCCGGCCGCGGGAAGCGGCGTAAACATCATGGTGGAGATCCGCTCGCCCTTCGCGGGGATCGACGCCGATCAGCTCGGCGCGCTACGGCAGGCGAGCCCGTCGCTGGTCTTCCTGGACCTGGACGACGACCCGGACCTGGGGGTGCGGCTGGCCGAGTTCCTCACCGAGAACCACCCGGGGTGGAAGATCGTCGCCTTCGGGCGCTCGCTCTCCCCGGAGCTGCTGATGGCCGTCATGCAGGCGGGGATCAGCGAGTACGTCCCCAAGCCGGTCACGGACGAGGCGTTCCGGGCCGCGCTGGCGCGGGTGGAGCGCAAGCTGGGGAGCAGCGGCGAGGGCGACGGCGGGGCGCGCGCGCCGGGCGAGCTGATCGCCTGCTTCAGCCCCAAGGGCGGGGTGGGGACCACCACGGTGGCCACCAACGTCGCCGTGCAGCTCCACCGCCTCACCGGGAAGAAGACGCTCCTGGTGGACCTGGACCTGGAGATGGGCGAGGCCGCGCTCCTCCTGGGGGTGCAGCCGCGGTTCAACGTGGTGGACATCGCGAAGAACCTCCACCGCATGGACGCGGACCTGCTGGGCTCGTACACGGAGCGCCACGAGAGCGGCGTCCACCTGCTGGCCGCCCCCTACGAGCCCGACCGGGCGGACGCGGTCAGCGGCGACCAGGCGCGCAGCATCCTGGCGTTCCTGAAGCAGCACTACGACTACGTGGTGGTGGACACGGCGCACACCTTCAGCCCGCTGACGGTCGCCGCGTTCGAGGAGGCGACCTCTATCTACGTGGTCACCACGGTGGACCTGCCGTCGCTGCGCAACATCAAGCGCTCGCTCCCGCTGATCGAGCGCATCACCGGCGACGGGAAGGAGCGCATCCGGCTGGTGGTGAACCGGTACCACCCCAACAACGCCATCTCGGTCCAGGAGGCGGAGCGCACGCTTGGGCTGGTGGCGCACTGGCGGCTCGCGAACGACTTCGAGGCGGTCATGGGCTCCATCAACACCGGGAAGCCCGTCGTGCTGGGCGCGGCGTCGCCCTTCTCGCACGACCTGCAGGGGCTGGCCGCGGACGCCGCCGGGATTGCCCCCGCAGCGGGGAACGGTGCGGGACGGCTCGGCGGGATCCTGAAGCTCTTCGGGCGCAGGCAGGAGACGCGGTCCCATGGCTGACGCGACCCCCAACGGCAACGGCACGCGCGCGCCCCTCCCCTGGGAGCTGCCGCGCCAGGAAGCGCCCCGCCAGGAGCCTCCGCGGCAGGAGGCGCCGCGTACGGTGGCCGTCGCGGTGGCGCCGCCGCCGCCCCGCGCCGCGCCCGGCGGCTCGCACGCCATGGACGACGTGAAGTCGCGGGTGCACCGCGAGCTGCTGGACAAGCTGGACCTGGCGAAGCTGGAGAAGGCCGAGCGCTCCGAGGTGCGGGTGGAGATCCGCCGGCTGGTGCACGAGCTGCTGGCGCGCGAGACCGTGCCCCTCAACTACGAGGAGCGGGACGCGCTGGTGGACCAGGTGCTGGACGAGATCTTCGGGCTCGGGCCGCTGGAGCCGCTCCTGAAGGACGCGGAGGTCTCGGACATCCTGGTCAACACCTTCGACCAGATCTACGTGGAGAAGCGCGGCAAGCTCCACGAGACGGACGTGCGCTTCAAGGACGACCGGCACCTGATGCAGGTGATCGACCGGATCGTCTCGGCGGTGGGGCGGCGGATCGACGATTCGTCGCCCATGGTGGACGCCCGGCTCCCGGACGGGTCGCGCGTGAACGCCATCATCCCGCCGCTTGCGCTGGACGGACCGCACATGTCCATCCGCAAGTTCAAGCTGGACGCGCTCTCCGGGGACGACCTGATCCGCTACGAGGCGCTCACCGACTCCATGCTGGAGCTGCTCCGCGGGGTCGTGAAGGCGCGCCTGAACATCCTCATCTCGGGCGGCACCGGGGCGGGGAAGACGACTCTCCTCAACGTCCTCTCCTCCTTCATCCCCGCGGACGAGCGGATCGTCACCATCGAGGACTCGGCGGAGCTGCAGCTCCGGCAGCCGCACGTGGTGCGCCTGGAGACCCGTCCGCCCAACGTGGAGGGGCAGGGCGAGGTCACGCAGCGCCTGCTGCTGATCAACTCGCTTCGCATGCGGCCGGACCGGATCGTGGTGGGCGAGGTGCGCGGCGGCGAGGCGGTGGACATGCTGCAGGCCATGAACACGGGCCACGACGGCTCCATCACCACGCTGCACGCCAACACCCCGCGCGACGCGCTGAGCCGCCTGGAGACCATGATCTCCATGGCGAACCTGAACCTCCCGGAGCGCGCCATGCGCCAGCAGATCGCCAGCGCGCTGGACGTGGTGGTCCAGGTGGCGCGCCTCTCGGACGGGAGCCGGAAGGTGATCGCCATCTCGGAGGTGGCGGGGATGGAGCAGGACGTGATCACCATGCAGGACATCTTCGTCTTCGAGCGCGAAGGGGTGGGCGAGGACGGGCGGGTGCTGGGCCGCTTCCGTCCCACCGGGATCCGCCCCGTCTTCGCGGACCGGCTGGCGGCACACGGGATCCCGCTCCCGGCCGCGCTCTTCAGCGAAAGCGGCTTCGGGGCCGCCGGACGGCGCGCATGGTGAGCGCGGGGCCGGCGGCGTGGGCCTTCGTCGTCGCGGTGTTCCTGGCCGCGGCGGCCGGCGGCGCGGCGCTCTGGATGATGGCCGCCTCCGCGGCGGAGCGCAGGGCCCGGCGCGGCGTGACGCAGCAGCTCGAGCGGCTGGAGGTCGAGGCCGGCCCGGCGGCGGCGGCGCTGGGGAGCCTCCTCCGCGGGCGGAGTGGCCGGGAGACGGGGTGGACCCGCAGCTCCGCGTACCGCCTGCTGCGCCTCCGTCAGGTGGAGGTCCTGATCGAGCAGGCGGAGTCGCCCTGGACCGTGGAGCTCTTCCTCGGCCTCACGGCGGGGCTGGGGCTCGCGGCCGGGGCGCTCGGGCTGCTGGTGACGGGTGCGCCGTACGTGGGCCTGGCGGGGGCGGCGCTCGGGGCGGCGCTCCCGCTCGTGCTGCTGCGCCGCCGCCGGGCGAAGCGCCTCTCCATGCTGGAGGAGCAGCTTCCGGAGGCGGTGGACCTGCTGGGCCGCTCCATCCGCGCGGGGCACGCCCTCACCATCGCCTTCCGGATGGTGGCGGAGGAGTCGCCGGAGCCCATCGCCGGCGAGTTCCGCCGCCTCTCGGAGGAGCAGCGGTACGGGATGCCCTTTGAGGACGCGGTGGCCGCGATGACGGAGCGGGTCCCGCTCCCCGACATGCGGATCTTCGGCACCGCGGTGCTCATCCAGCGGGAGGTCGGGGGGAACCTCACCGAGATCCTGGACAAGCTCTCGTACCTGATCCGGCAGCGGTTCACGCTGCAGCGGCAGGTGATGGTCTTCACGGCCGAGGGGCGCCTGAGCGCCGTCATCCTGGGGCTCCTCCCCACCGCGATCGGGCTGCTGCTGTACCTGAGCAACCCGGACTACGTGATGGGGATGTTCGAGCACCCGCTGGGTCGAGTGCTGGCGGGCGGGGCCTTCGGGATGCAGGTCCTCGGCTACCTGTGGGCCCGGCGGCTCACCCGGCTGGACTTCTGAGCGACGCAACCCACGAGCGACCGCAATGATCTATCTCATCGCCAGCCTCGTCGCGATCACGGTCGGACTGACCGTGGTGCTCGTCGCGGAGATGGTCCCCGCCCGCTCGGCCGCGGTGGCGCGCCGCCTGGCCGAGATCCGCCACGCCGACGGATCCCCGTACGGCCGCGACCGCTCGTCGCGCCGGGGGCAGTGGGAGCAGGTGCTGCAGGAGCTCGGGGAGCGGGTGGGCGCCGACAAGGCGCAGGACCGGGAGCTCCGCAAGCGGCTGGTCATGGCCGGCTACGGCGCGCCGCGGGCGGTCCCCATCTTCCGCGGTGTGCGGGTGGCGCTCCCGATCGCGCTGTGCACCACGGCCTTCGTGGCGGCGCCGTTCGCCGGGGCGGGCGGCCTCCTCATCGCGCTCTGGCTGGCCGCGGTGGGATGGATCGGGCCCTCGTTCTTCCTCGACCGGCGCATGCGCGCCCGCCAGAAGCAGATGCGCCTGGCCCTACCGGACGCGCTGGACCTGATGGTGGTGTGCGTGGAGGCGGGGCTGGGCCTGAACCAGGCGATCGTGCGCGTCTCGGAGGAGATCCGCGCCCTCAGCCTGGAGCTGAGCAAGGAGCTGGCGCTGGTGAACCTGGAGATCCGCGCCGGCACGCCGCGCGAGGATGCCCTCCGGAACCTGGGGGAGCGGACCGGGGTCGAGGACCTCCGCTCGCTGTCCACGCTCCTCATCCAGACGGAGCGCTTCGGGACCTCGGTGGCGAAGGCGCTGAACGTCCAGTCGGACACGCTGCGGACCAAGCGGCGCCAGCGGGCGGAGGAGGAGGCGGCGAAGCTGGCGGTCAAGATGCTCCTCCCGCTCGCCTTCTTCATCATGCCCGCCCTGTTCGTGATCGCCATCGGCCCGGCGGCGTTCTCGTTCCTGAAGATGATCGGCTCGTTCTAACCGTGCTCCCGAAAGGAAGGCTCGCTCATGCAACAGGCTGACCTGCCGAACGAGGTCCTCCTCCGGGAGGTGGAGGCCATCCTGGGCCGCCGCATCGAGCACGTGGAGGGCGAGGTGACGCGGCTCCGGCGGCTCTCCGCCGCGCTGGGCGTGGCGCTGGTCTTCACGGGGCTGCTGGCGCTCTGGGCGCTGGCGGCGGGCTCGGGCGGGGTGCGGGAGGGGAAGGTGGCGGACGCGGTGGAGGCGCGCCGCTTCGTGCTGCGCGACGCGGACGGGGTGGTGCGCGGCTCCCTGGGGATGGAGCCGGACGGCTCCGCCCGCGTGCGGCTCCTGGACCGCGACGGGCGGGAGCGCGCCCGGCTGGTCGTGCTCCCGGACGGTGCGCCGGGGCTGACGCTGAGCGACCGCGACGGCAGGTCGCGCGCGGTGCTGGGGGTGCTCCCCGACGAGACCTCGACCCTGGCCTTCGCGGACCGCTCCGGGAGCACGCGCACCGTGCTCGGCCTCTCGCCCGGGCTGGCCTCCACGCTCGTCTTCGCCGACCGCGCCGGCCAGATGCGGGTGGGGCTGGGCGTCAACGACGAAGGTGTTCCGGGGCTGACCGTCTACGAAGACGCCGCCCCCGAGGCGTCACCGCCAGAGCCTGCACCGCCCCCCGCCGACTCGGCCGCGGCGGCGCCGCCCTCGGCCCCGCCCTGACCGGGCGGGGGCCCAGGGGCGGAGGCGGCGACGCGCGTCCTCAGGCGTTCCCCGCCACCTGCGCCCCGTACCCCTCCTCCTCCACCGCGGCCACCAGCTGCTCCGGGGCGACGGCCCCCTCCTCGTACTGCACCTCCGCCGCGCCGTCGTCCAGGTGGACGGTGGCGGTGCGGACGCCGGGGGCGTTCTGGAGCGCCTTCTCCACCGTCTGCGCGCAGTGGCTGCAGGTCATCCCGGTGACGTTCAGTCGCGTGGTCTTCATCTCGCTCTCCTGTCGCGGTTGGAGGGCCACGGAGGCGGCAGGTTCCGTGCCCCGGGCGCGGTGTTGACCGGGGTGCGGGGCGGACCGTAGCTTGCCCGCGAACCGTCCACCGGAGAGCCACGTGAGCGACTTCCCCAACCTGACCGTCATCGACCACCCGCTGGTGCAGCACAAGCTGACCGTGCTGCGCCGCAAGGACACGTCCAAGAAGAAGTTCAAGGAGCTGGTCGACGAGATCGCCATGCTCATGGCGTACGAGGTCACGCGCGACCTCCCGCTGACCCCGGTGGAGGTGGAGACGCCGCTGGAGACCACCACGCAGATGCGCCTCAGCGGGAAGAAGCTCACGCTGGTGCCGATCCTCCGCGCCGGGCTGGGGATGGTGGACGGGGTGCTGCGGCTCATGCCCTCCGTGCGGGTGGGGCACATCGGCCTGTACCGCGACCACGACACGCTGCAGCCGGTGGACTACTACTTCAAGATCCCGCCGGAGCCGGAGGCGCGCGACTTCATCCTGCTGGACCCGATGCTCGCCACGGGCGGCTCGGCGTCGGCGGCGGTGGCGTCGCTCAAGCGCTCCGGTGCGACGCGGGTGCGCTTCATGTGCCTGGTGGCGGCGCCGGAGGGGGTGGAGCGGATGCTGCGCGACCACCCGGAGGTGCAGGTGTACGCGGCGGGGCTGGACCGCGGGCTGAACGACGTGGGGTACATCCTGCCGGGGCTGGGGGACGCGGGCGACCGGCTGTTCGGCACGAAGTAGCGGGGTCTTGCCGTTGAGATCCGGGTGCTTTCGGGCTATATTCGTAGCCTCGCGGGAGTGCCCGCGGGCCCATAGCTCAGCGGTTAGAGCAGTCGACTCATAATCGATTGGTCGCAGGTTCGAATCCTGCTGGGCCCATACAGCAGCGCCGGGAGCTGACCAGCTTCCGGCGTTGCCTTTGTCAGAGGCCCGGCGAGGTGACCTTTGACAGTTCGGGTGGCCGCTCCACAGACCGGGCACTCCAGGTAGAAGAGCTGGTGCTCCGTGGCCTGGGCGCGCACTGCCGGAAGTTCCTAACGGTTACGCCTGGTCACCTGGGCGAATCGGCACCGGGTGTACCGCTCCGAGAAATGACCAACGATACTTTGGGCTGAGTTTCCGTTCACGATGCCTGCCGACGTGGACGGACGCAAAGTAACCGTCACGGAGTGAGTCGTCTCAGTGGACGGAACAAGATTGTCGGGGAGGATTGCATTACCGCCGCGACGTGTTGCCGTTTCATCTATCGGGTGGCAAATGGAAACAGATCCGTAGGGGCGCTCCGACGGCCGCACGGACAATGGAGGCCTGGCGCAACCTGGGAATTAGCAGCTATTCTAACCATCTACTCAGGTCGTGTCAGAAGTTCGCACCGCGTGCATTGCTGCGCGTCCTCTGGTGTTCTGGATGAGCCGCCTGCACGCTGCTCACACCCGTTCTCGTTCACTTTGTCCCAAGTACCTCCATGAGCAAGCTCCTCCTGCTGGTCGGTGTCGTCCTGCTCGCCGTCAGCCCCGCTCGCGCCCAGGTCGCTGCGGATTCAATAGCCATCCGCCAGGCGGCTCTAGACTACATCGAGGGCTGGTACGAGGCCGATGCCGAGCGCATGGCCCGAGCCGTCCATCCTGAACTCGCGAAGCGGCTGGTGCGCACCGACCGGCAGAGTGCGAGCAGCGACATCCGACAAATGGGTGCCTCTGAGTTGATCATGCAGACGCGTCGGGGCGGAGGCAAGGAGACGCCGAAAGAGCGCCAGAGGAAGGACGTGCGCATTCTGGACATCTTCGAGAGCACGTCCAGTGTACGAGTGGATGCAGACTCCTGGATCGACTACATGCATCTGGCGAAGGCGGATGGACGATGGCAGATCGTCAACGTCCTCTGGGCGCTCCGCCCCTCACCAAAGTAGTTGGCCGGCTCCTCGCGCCTTACAACCGGCGTGTGCAACTATTTCTGTCAGGCAGCGACGAGGTCTCGTAGGTGTAGATCCGAGAGCGCGTGCTGCTGGCAGAGGAAGACCCCCACAGTGTGGGCGAGCACCTTTCTGAGCCAGCGGGAGCAGAGGTGCCACAAGTCCCTCGCCCAGGTGCGGTTGGCCCGGAAGCGCTCGACCAGCTGGCCCAGCACCGTTTCGACTCTGCGGCGCTTGAGCACCAGCCAGAAGGGCCAGGGCACCTTCTCGTGCTTTCTCGTCTGAGCAGGAGTGAGCAGCGCCAGTCCTTCCGCTCGCTTCTCTACTTGAGCTCCTTGCTCGCGTAGGCCTGATCCCCCAGCGCCCAGCCGCGCACCTGCTCCAGGAGGTCGGCCGCCGCAGTGACATCCGCCCCGTTGGCTGCGCTCAACTCGAAGCCGGTGATTACCCCGGGCCAGCAGATCCTCACGTGCAGGCGGAAGCTGTAGTAGGTGCCCGGCTGGAGTGAGTCCTTTCCATAGCTGGCCTGACCTGCAAAGAGGCGGCTGCGCTTGGCCCGAGAGAACCGGCAGATCGGCACGGGCATGCTGTCGAGGATCGAGAAGTAGGGATCAAAAACCACCCGCTCCAGTATGCGCCGCCCCACGAGGTACTTCACCCCCCAGAGGTTGGCCATCTGGCGCGTGAAGCTGGTGCGATGCACCTTCGTGAGGGCGGGGAAGAGAGGGTGTAATGCCAGCGAAAGAAGCGGTAGAGATCCGTCTCCTTCTCCAGCCCCAGGAACTCGTCGGCGAGTTCCATCGCGAGGACCTCGCTGTCACTCAGTGCAGGGGCAAATCCCCTCTGGCGCAGCCGCTGACGTGGCAGCAGATCGTCGCAGAGGCAGAAGATGTGCGTCAGAAAGAGTTCGGGGTCCATGGCAGTGCTCCTGCAGAGGGACTGAGGTCGGTTCGCAACCCCGAAGTCGCTGCTGGAAGCCTGCCATGGACCTCCTCATTGTAAGTTGCACACGGGGGTTACAAAAGTGGGGTAGACTGGGAGTGGCGGTGAGATCGCCCGCACCGAATGTCCTCGGGGAGGTTCAAGGAGATCCCACAGATCTTCCGAGTGAGCGGAGTCCCGGCTGAGGCCTTGCGGCACAAAGCTCCAGGGCACCCTCTTACTCCATAGGGCTCTTCCTCATCCGCGGCTGCAGGTCAACTTTCATGGCGCAGCCCGCTTGAATGCGCAACGGTGTCTACGGGCATGAATACGCTTGCGGACAGCGGATGCACGCAAGGCCAGAGGTTCGTGGCCCGGCTCCTGAGCCGCCCGCCTGTCGTTCCACCAGGCTCCCGGTACCGGTACTCCAACGCGGGGATCGCTGTTGCCTATGCCATGGCGGAGCAGGCAGCGGGACAGGTCTGGGAGGAGCTGTCCCGCGAGCGACTGTTCTGCCCGCTCCGCATGGAGAGTGCATCCATCGGCTTTCCCATAGATGCGGCAGCGGAACAGCCGTGGGGTCACAGAGAGGGCGCGGCCGGGCCGGTGCCGATCCCGGGAGATTTCCGCGCCTCGCCCCCGCTCTCCAGCCCGCAGGCGGCGTCTCCATGACCATTCTGGACCTGGCCGAGTTCGCGCGCCTGCAGCTGCGCGCGGCGAAGGGACGACCCCGGCTCGTCACGGCGGCCACCGTCGAGAGGGTCGGTTTGCCGCCGGAGGCCCTCGTCTCAGGCGGCAACAGGGCCTTCCTCGCCGAGCTCCGGATCCTCCCCGACGAGGACATCGCGGTGGTCGTCACCGCGAACTCCGGCGGACCTGGTGCTACACGTGCGATGCGTCACGTGCACGCGGCGCTCCGCGAGCGGTGTGCGAAGCGGGCGCCTGACGTAGCCGCGCTCGATCGCACCGTCGTGGTGCTCGCGCCAGAGCTCCTCAGCGCGCTCCGCGCCGGTACGCTGAGGCGGCTGAAGCCTTCCTCCGGGAGAGCATGGACGCGCGGGCGACCGGAGAGCGTGGTGTTCAGCCGCTGGTGGAGTACCTTGCGGGATTGCAGGGTCCCGATCGCAGCTGGGAGATCCAGGCGATCGAGGGCGGCTCGTTGCCAGCAGGGGAGGGCACGTACCAGATCGTGTGGCTGTGGCATCGGAAGTCCGGTGTGGAGGAGGGCGTCGTACTGCGCTTTGACAGTGGCCGCCGTACAGGATCCGGGCCCTCGAATTGGCCGGGAACTAGTGGTTTGAGTTAGGAACCATTCGGCTGTTTGGCCCGGGTGGTGCGAGACCGGGTATGGTCCCATACTGGAGGGAGCCATGCCCCGAGGACCTCGCCCCACCCCGCTCGCGCTCTCGGAGTCGGACCGAGAGGCACTTCTTCGCCTGGCGCGTCGGCCGAAGACAGCGCAGGCGCTCGCCCTGCGTGCCCGCATCGTGCTCGCGTGCGCGGAGCAGCCCGATACC
>DASYWD010000520.1 GCA_035936415.1 Longimicrobiaceae bacterium | reverse complement strand
CGGTGACGTAGGCCACCAGCCGCCGCGCGCCCGGGGCGTCCTCCCGCGCGGCGACTACGGCCTCGCGCACGGAGGGATGGGCGGCCAGCGCCGCCTCCACCTCGCCCGGCTCGATGCGGAAGCCGCGCACCTTCACCTGCGCGTCCGTGCGCCCCAGGAACTCCAGGACCCCGTCGGCCCGGCGGCGCACCCGGTCGCCGGTGCGGTACAGTCGCGCGCCGGGACCATCCGCGCCGGAGAACGGGTCTGGGACGAACTTCTCCGCGGTGAGGTCGGGACGCCCCAGGTAGCCGCGCGCCACCCCCGCCCCGCCGATGAGCAGCTCCCCGGGAACGCCGAGCGGCGCCGGCTCCATTCCGCGGTCGCAGACGTAGAGCCGTACGTTCGGGAGCGGCGACCCGATGGGGTGCCCCGTCGCGGGCTCCCCCGCCGGGACGCGGTACGCGGAGGCGACGACGGTCCCCTCCGTGGGGCCGTACAGGACAGCGACCTCCGCCCCGGGGAAGCGCTCGCGCAGCTCGCCCGGGAGCTCCGGGGGGACGGTGTCGCCGCCGGTGAACACCCAGCGCAGCCCCTCCGCGGGTGGGCCGGACGCGGCGACCTGGCGCATCAGCGCGGGGACGGCGTGGAGCGCCGTGGCGTGCGCGGCCTCCTCCGCCAGCGCCGCCGGGTCGGTGACCCGCTCCGCCGGGACCAGCCGGACCGTGGCCCCGGCAAGGAGGGGACCCAGCACCTCGAAGCCCCAGATGTCGAAGGCGTGCGAGGCGAGGCTCGGCACCACGTCGCCCGGGCCGAAGCCGAAGAGCGCGCGGGTGCCCAGGAGCAGGTTGGCGAGGGCGCGGTGCTCCACCATCACGCCCTTGGGGGTCCCGGTGGAGCCGGAGGTGTGGACGACGTAGGCCAGGCTCTCCGGGAGCGCCGGGTGCGAAGCGCCGTCCGCGCCGTGCGGAGCGGCCTCCTCCACGAGCACCCGCTCCACCGCGCCGGGGACCCGGCCGCGGAGCGCGGCCGTGGTCAGGACCACGCGCGCCTCCGCGTCCTCGACCAGGAAGCGGAGGCGCTCCGGGGGGTAGGCCGGGTCCAGCGGGAGGTAGGCGCCCCCGGCCTTCAGCGCCGCCAGGACGGCTACGACCATCTCCGGGGCGCGCTCGGTGCAGACGCCGACCCTCACCTCCGGACCCACCCCGAGGCCGCGCAGCCGGACGGCGAGCGACGAGGCGCGGCGGTCCAGCTCCGCGTAGGTGACTCGCTCGCTCCCGGCGACCAGCGCGACGGCGTCCGGCGTCCTCGCCGCCTGGGCCTCGAACAGCGCGTGGACGGATCCCGCCTCCGCGTGCCGCAGAGCGGTGTCGTTCCAGCCCGACACCAGCGCCTCCCGTTCGGCGCGGCCGAGGAGCGGCAGCTCCCAGGCGGACGCTCCCGGCGCGGCCACGGCGGCGGCCAGGAGGGCAGCGAAATGGGCGGCGGCCCGCTCCGCCGTTGCCGCGTGGAAGAGCGCCGTCCGGTAGGCGAGCGCCCCGGTGAGGCGGCCGTCCGCGTCCGTGGCCTCCAGCGCCAGGTCGAACTTGGCCCCCTCGCCCCCGCCGTCCCACGCCTCCACGCGCACCTCGCCCAGCAAGGGCGCCTCCTGCGCGGCCCCCTCGAAGACGAACAGGGCCTGGAAGAGCGGCGCGTGCGCCAGCGAGCGCTCCACCCCCAGCTCGTCCACCAGGCGCTCGAAGGGGAGGTCCTGGTGCGCGAACGCCGCCAGCGTCGCCCGGCGGCTCCGGCGGAGCAGCTCGCGGAACGACGGCCGCCCGGCCAGGTCGGCGCGCAACGGGAGGGTGTTCACGAACAGCCCGATCAATCCCTCCAGCTCCGTCCGCGTCCGGCCCGCGACCGGGGTCCCCACCACCACGTCCTCGTCTCCCGAGTAGCGGGCCAGGAGGAGCTGCCAGGCCGCCAGCAGGACCATGAACGGGGTCGCCGCCTCCGCGCGGCACAGCTCCCGGACCCCCTCGCCCACCTCCGCCGGTACGTGGAGGGCGACGCGGGCGCCCCGCGGATCCGGGACCGGCGGGCGCGGACGGTCCAGCGGGAGCTCCAGGAGCGGCGGGGCGCCGGCCATCGCCTCGCGCCAGAAGGCCAGCTCGCCCTCCAGGACCTCGTCCGTGAGCCAGCTCCGCTGCCACACGGCGTAGTCGCCGTACTGGACCGGGAGCTCCGGGAGCGGCGACGGCTCGCCGCGGGCGAAGGCGCGGTACAGCGCGGACACCTCGCGCACCAGCACCCCGGTGGACCACCCGTCGCCCACCACGTGGTGCATGGCGAAGAGGAGGAGCGACTCGTCGTCGCCCAGGCGGACGAGCGAGGCGCGCAGGAGCGGCCCGCGCTCGAGGTCGAAGGGGCGCGCGGCCGACTCCGCGGCCAGGCGCCGCGCCGCGGC
>DASYWD010000519.1 GCA_035936415.1 Longimicrobiaceae bacterium | reverse complement strand
CGCCAGCGGGCGGGGCGCGCCGGACGGGCGCTCCTGGACGGGAGGAGCCCGGCTCTCCGCCTGGCTCTCCGGCGCCGGCTCCGTCCGCTGGGCGGGGCGCGCTTCGGGAACCTGCGCCGGGTGACCCCCGTCAGCCGGGCGTTCGGCTACGACCGCGGCCGGCCGGTGGACCGCCACTACATCGAGGCGTTCCTCGCGGCGCACGCCTCCGACGTGCGCGGTAGGGTGCTGGAGGTGGGTGACGACGCCTACACGCGGCGCTTCGGCGGGGAGCGGGTGGAGTCCACCGACGTCCTCCACGTCCAGGCGGAGAACCCCAGGGCCACCATCGTGGACGACCTGAGCCGCGGGGAGCGGATCCCCTCGGACGCATTCGACTGCGTGGTGCTGACGCAGACGCTGCACCTGATCTACGACGTGCGGGCCGCCGCGCGCACGCTGCACCGCGCCCTCGCGCCCGGAGGCGTCCTGCTGGCTACGGTGCCCGGGATCAGCCAGGTCGACAGGGGAGAATGGGGCGACACCTGGTACTGGGCCTTCACCCCCGCTTCGGCGCGGCGGCTCTTCCAGGATGCATTCCCCGGGGGGGAGGTCGAGGTGGAGGCCCACGGGAACGTGCTCGCCGCGAGCGCCTTCCTGTACGGCCTCGCGGCGGAGGAGCTGATGCCGTCGGAGCTGGCCCACCGCGATCCGCAGTACCCGCTCCTGGTCACCGTGCGCGCCCGCAAGGCGCCCGCCCCGGCGGAAGGGTGAGTGCCGCCCCGGCGGTGCTGGCCCGCGTCCGCGCAGCGGCGGCGGCGCTGCGCGTGCGATGGAGCGCCGGGCCGGTGATCCTCATGTACCACCGCGTCGCGGAGCCGGACTCCGATCCCTGGCAGCTCGCCGTGAGCCCCCGGCACTTCGGGGAGCACCTGGAGGTGATCCGGCGGCGCCTGCGGCCGCTCCCACTGCGCGGGCTGGTGGGCGCGCTGGCGGAAGGCGGCGCGCCGCGCCGCGGCGCGGTGGTGACCTTCGACGACGGGTACGCCGACAACCTGCACGCGGCGCGGCCGCTCCTGGAGCGGCACGACGTCCCGGCGACGGTGTTCGTGGTGGCCGGGATGGTGGGGAGCCGGGAGGGGTTCTGGTGGGACCGCCTCGCCGGCCTCCTCCTGCACCGCGGCCGGCTCCCCGCCAGCGTCGAGCTGGAGCTGGAGGGCGAGCGCCTGTCGCTCCCGCTGGAGGGGGGCTCCCCGGCCGTGGAAGAGGCGCCGGAGCGATGGGTCGCGTCCGACCCGCCCCGCACGCCGCGGGAGGCGGCCTTCCTCCTGCTGGGACGCCGGCTGCGGCGCATCGGGAGCGCCGAGCGGGAGGCGATCCTGGAGGAGCTCGCCGGCTCGCAGGGGATCTCGCCCATAGCCGATCCGGCGGCCCGGGCCCTCTCCGCGGACGAGCTGCCCCGCCTGGCCGCGGGGGGCCTGGTGGAGGTCGGCGCGCACACGGTCACGCACACGGAGCTGGCCGCCCTCTCCCCCGCCGCCCAGGAGCGGGAGATCCGGGGGAGCCGCGCGGAGCTGGAGGCCTGCATCGACGAGCCCGTCGTGTCGTTCAGCTACCCCTTCGGGGGGCGGAGCCAGTACACGCCGGAGACGGCGCGCCTGGTGCGCGAAGCGGGGTTCGCCAGCGCGTGCACCACCTCGGCCGCGCCGCTCCGGCGGTCCGCCGACCCCTTCCGGCTGCCACGCGTCCACGTCCCGGACTGCGACGGCGACGCCTTCGCCCGGCTGCTCTCCCGCTGGACCCCGCTCGCGGACGCGGCACGATGAGCGCAGCCGCCCTTCCGCCCCCGCGCGTCTCGGTGGTCACGATCTTCCTGAACGCTGAGCGGTTCCTCGACGAGGCGGTGGAGAGCCTGCTCGCGCAGACGTACCGCGACTGGGAGCTGGTCCTGGTGGACGACGGCTCCACCGACGGCTCCACGGCGATGGCCCGGGAGTGGGCGGCGCGCTTCCCGGAGCGGGTGAGGTACGCGGAGCATCCCGGCCACGCGAACCGCGGCATGAGCGCCTCGCGCAACCTGGGGATCCGGCTGGCCCGGGGCGAGTACGTGGCGCTGCTGGACGCCGACGACGTCTACCTCCCGCGGAAGCTGGAGCACCAGGTTGCGCTGCTGGACGCCAGTCCCGGGGTGGGAATGGTGTACGGCGCCACGGAGTACTGGTACAGCTGGACGGGGCGCCCGGAGGACGCGGCACGGGACCGCCTGCGCACCCGCGGACTCGCGCCGGGGACGGTGTTCGAGGCGCCGGAGCTGGTCCACCGCTTCCTGCGGGAGGCCGCGCGCACGCCCTGCACCTGCGGCGTGGTCATGCGGAAGGACGCGGTCGAGCAGGCGGGCGGCTTCGAGGAGGGCTTCGGGGGGATGTACGAGGACCAGGTGTTCTTTCTGAAGCTGTGCCTGCGGACGGCCGTGCTGGTGGACGGGGAGTGCCTGGACCGGTACCGGCAGCACGAGGACTCCTGGTGCCACCAGGAGCTGACCCGGGGGAGGTGGCGGCGCACCTCGGCGCTGAGCGACTCGCGGCAGGCCTTCCTCGAGTGGCTGGAGGTCTTCCTCCAGGACGCAGGCATCGGCGACCGGGGGTTGCTCCGCAAGGTGCGCAGGGAGCTCCTCCCCTACCGGCACCCCGTCCTCGTCCCGGTGTGGAGGGCGCTCGCGCCCATCCACCGGCTGCGGGCGAGGATCGACCGGGCGGTCCGCAGCGCGCGCGAGCTCCGCCCCGACCGGCCGGCGTGATGAACGGCGCCCCGCCCACCTCCGCCCGCAGCAGCGCCACGGATCCGTCCGGCGGGCACCGCGGCCACGTGCCCCCGGTAGCCGCGGACGTCGCGCGGCCCCTCTGGTCCGTGATGGTGCCGACGTTCAACTGCGGCGTGTACCTGCGCGACACACTGGAGAGCGTCCTCGCGCAGGACCCCGGTCCGGAGGTGATGCAGATCGAGGTCGTCGACGACTGCTCGACCGCGGACGATCCCGCGGAGGCCGTCCGCGAGCTGGGACCGGATCGGATCCGCTTCCATCGCCAGCCGCGCAACGTGGGACACGTCAGGAACTTCCAGACGTGTCTGCTCCGCGCCCGAGGCCGGCTGGTGCACCTGCTCCACGGCGACGATGCCGTCCTGCCCGGATTCTACGCGACGATGCAGCGGGCGTTCGAGGAGCAACCGGTGATCGGCGCCGCGTTCTGCAGGCACGTCTTCATCGACGGCGAGGGCCGGCGGAAGAGGCTGCCGGACCCCGAGCAGCCCGCGGCCGGGATCATGCCGGACGGGCTCCTGCACGTTGCGGCAGGGCAGCCGTTCCAGACGCCGGCCGCCGTGGTGCGCCGCGACGTATACGAGCAGCTGGGCGGGTTCGACCGCCGCCTGGCGTACTGCGGGGAGGACTGGGAGATGTGGGTGCGCATCGCGGCGCACTACCCCGTCTGGTACGAGCCCGAGCCGCTGGCCCTCTACCGCCGGCACACGCTGGCCCCGGGATCGCTGACCGGCCGCTCCCTGCGTACCGGCGAGAACCTGAAGGACCTGCGCAGGGCGGTCGGGATCTACGAGGCGTACCTTCCCGCCGGAGAGGCACCCGCGGTGCGGAAGAGGATCCTGTCGCGCTGCGCGGACTGGGGGATCGGCCTCGCGAACAACCTCCTGGCGGCGGGCCAGCCTGCGGCGGCGGCAGCGCAGCTCCGGGAGGCGCTCCTCTGCCGGGCATCGCCGCGCACGGCCGCCCGCGCGGCGGTGCTCGCCTCCCGCGTCGCCGGCGCCTGGCTGCGCTCCCTGAGGGCTCCATGACCGGGACGTCCATTCATCCTCATCGCGCCGAGGTGGCGCCCCTCGCCGAGGGAGCACCGCGGCCCCTCTGGTCCGTGATGATCCCCACGTTCAACTGCGCGCGGTACCTGGCCCGGACGCTGGAGAGCGTCCTCGCGCAGGATCCGGGGCCGGAGCGGATGCAGATCGAGGTGGTGGACGACTGCTCCTCCCTGGACGACCCCGCGGCGGTGGCCCGGGAGGTCGGGGGCGGCCGGGTCGGCTTCTTCCGGCATCCCGCGAACGTCGGGCAGGTCGCCAACTTCAACGCCTGCCTGCGGCGCTCGCGCGGCCGCCTCGTCCACCTCCTGCACGGCGACGACTCCGTGCGGCCGGGATTCTACGAGCGCATGGCGAGCGCGTTCGAGGCCGAGCCGGCGGTCGGCGCCGCCTTCTGCCGCTACCTGGTCATGGACGAGGAAGACCGGTGGATCCACGTGGCCGCGCTGGAGGAGCCGCGCAGCGGCGTCCTGGAGGGGTGGCTGGAGCGCATCGGAACGGGCCAGCGGCTGCAGACCCCGGGGATGGTGGTGCGGCGCGAGGTGTACGAGCGGCTGGGCGGGTTCGACGACCGGCTGCGGTACTGCGAGGACTGGGAGATGTGGGTGCGGATCGCGGCCCACTACCCCGTCTGGTACGAGCCCGAGCCGCTCGCCGTCTACCGTGTCCACAGGATGTCGGTGAGCGGGACGGACGTCCGCACCGGGGAGAACGGCGAGCACCTGCGCCGGGCCATCCGGATCAACCGGGAGCACCTCCCCGCCGACCGCGCGGACGAGATCTCGCGCCGGGCGGTGCGGAACAACGCCTTCGCCTGCGTCCGGCGGGCGTTCCGCTTCGCGAACGCCGGGGAGCCGGACGCCGCCTGGGCGCAGGTCCGTGAGGCCGTACGCTTCAGCCGCTCCCCCACCGTGCTCGCGCCCCTGGCCGGGGTGGTGGGATTCCTCGCGCTGAAGTCCGTGGCCGGGAGGGCGAAGGCCGCAGAGGGAGGGACGACGTGAGCGCCGCGCCCACCCCCCGCGTCTCCGCCTGCATCGTCTGCCGGAACGAGGCGGACCGCCTGGGCCCCTGCCTGGAGTCGGTCGCCTGGGCGGACGAGGTGGTGGTGATGGACCTCTGCAGCGCCGACGGCTCCGCGGAGCTCGCGGAGCGCCACGGCGCGCGGGTGGTGCGCCGCGAGCCCGTCCCCATCGTGGAGTGGGTGCGCAACGAGGTGGCCGGCCACGCGACCGGCGAGTGGATCCTGGTGGTGGACCCGGACGAGCGGGTCACCCCCGGGCTCGCCGCGGAGCTGCGGAGGCTGGCGGGGCGCCCGGATATCGACGCCGTCGTCCTTCCCCGCATGAACCACGACTTCGGCTACCCTCCCAGCAACCCGCGGGAGCGCTGGGAGCCGCAGCTCCGCATGTACCGGCGGGAGCGGGTGCGCTGGCCGGAGGTCCCCAACGCACTCCCCGCCGTCCCCGAGGAGCGCCTGGCGCGCATCCCGCCCCGCGACGAGCTGGTGCTGGTGCACGACCGCAGCCGGAGCGTCCCCGAGGTGCTCGACCGCGCCGTCCGCTACGCCCCGGTGCAGGCCCAGGCGATGCTGGATCGCGGGGAGACCTTCACCGCGCGCGCCATGATCCTGGACCTCGCGCGCCGCACCTACCGGCAGCTCGTGCAGGGGCGGGCCTGGCGCGACGGCGTTCCCGGCCTCCTTCGCGTGGGGGTGCTGGTGGGCTTCCACTTCTACGTCTGGGCGACTTTCTGGCAGCTCTCCGGCGCGCGGCGGACGCCGGAGGACGACCGCACGGTGCGCCGCCTCGCCCTGGCCCTGGCGCCGCTCCGCGGCGTGGTCGAGGGCGCGGGGCGCCTGGGCGGCCTGCTGCGCCGGCGGGGGCGCCCGTGAGCGGCGC
>DASYWD010000518.1 GCA_035936415.1 Longimicrobiaceae bacterium | reverse complement strand
AAGCTCAGCAGGCGGTGCGTCTGTGTGAGCCCGCGCTGCACTCACCTCTCGCTCCGCCGGCCGGGCGAGTTTCGCACCGCCGGAGGAGCTTCCCCCCGCCGACCACTCGCGATACCTCGGGGCTGAGTTCGCCTGGTAAGGCGCACGCCAGCTACCCGGTCCGGAGCGGGGATGCGGAGGGACTCCGCGGGGAGGCGGATGCTTCCGCCCTCCGCACCTCCCGCTCGATCGCGCGCAGCCACGCCGCGAAGAGCGCGAGGGCCGCCCCCAGGTATACGAGCCCGAAGGGCACCCACATGACGAGCCCGCCGAGCTGCTGGTCTTCGAGCAGGGAGAGCCCCCATGCCCCGACGCTCGGCGCATAGGCGGGATACCAGGGAGCCGGCGCGAAGGTGAGGAGCGCGCCGAGGACGCTGCCGTACACGGCCGTGGTGAAGACGTAGAGCACCCCGATCCCGTGCCCCAGCGCGCCCCGCCGGCCGGGGTGGAGGAGCACCCACCAGAAGAGGAGAGCCGTCCCCAGGAAGCTCGCATGCTGTGCGACGTGCGCCGGCTCGCTCACCAGCGTCCTCTGGTAGAGGGCGGGTGCATGCCAGGTCCAGACCGCCGCCGCGTGGAGCGACCACGCCGTGAGGGGATGTGTCAGCGCGCCCCACGCAGCGCGAACGGCGGGGAGCCTTCCGACCCCCCCCGCCCGTCCCCGCCAGCGGGGCGGGAGGGCCCAGACGAAGGGAATCAGAGGCGCCCCGAGCACGAGGAGCGGGGCCGCCACCAGGATGAGCAGCTCGTGCTGTGCCATGTGGGCCGAGAACAGCGCGGAGCCCAGGGCGTCCAGGGGAGAGACGAGCGCCAGAAAGAGCGTGGCGAGCCCGGCCGCGAAGCAGCCGGCCTGCCATCTCCGGATCCCCCGCCCCACCCCGGCGCGGCGCCAGAGCCGCTCCACTCCCCGCGCATAGAGCCACGCCGAGAGTCCGAGCCCCAGCAGCACCCCCGGCTCCCAGCTCCAGGCGCTCCACACGTCGTGCGGCGCGGGGGGGCGGCCGGTGTGCGCCCAGGCGGGTCCCGCCCGCAACGCCAGCGCGAGGACGACCCATCGGACGAATCCCGGCCGGTTCACATGCATGGCTTCACGATGAGGCCGGGGTTCCCCCGAGCGCGACCGGGAGGAAGGAGCGACGCCGCCGAGCCGCGGGATCCATACGCCGCGCGAACTCCTAGCTTCTCTCCGCCGCCCGGGAAGAAGAGCCTTTCCCCAGCGTGAACAGATAGGCGGCCATGTGCAGGGCCTCCTCGGGAGTCACGCCGAGCCCCGGCATGGCCGTGCCCGGCTCCACCGCCTGCGGGTCGACGATCCAGTCCACCAGGTTCCTTGGGTTGTTGAGGAGCGTCCCCGCGATGAAGTGGCGCTCCGACCACCGGGTGAGGGGCGGGCCGGTCTTCCCGCGCGCCCAGGCGACGCCGGGGACCACGTGGCAGCTCCCGCACCCGTACCGCGCCATCAGCTCCTCCCCGCGCTCCGGGCGCCCCCCGGCCCGCATCCACGCGAAGCCCGGATCGTCCCGGTCCACCCACTCCACCCCGGCGGCGGGAGCGCGCCCCTCCGCCGCGGCCACCATGGCCCGGTACTCCGGCACGGAGAGCTCGGGGAGGCGGCGCGTGAAGGCGGTGAGCGCCCACAGGTCGGTCTCGCTGTGCCCCGCGTCGAAGGCGGGCATCCCGGCCATCTTGAGGCCGTGCTTGATGATCCAGTAAAGCTCCGCGTCGCTCCACTCCGGCGCCGCCATGAAGAGCGGGGGCGGGTTGGGGTTGAGCCCCCGCCCGATCTGCGCGCGCGCCACCCCCGGTGCGCCGTGGCACACCAGGCAGTTCTCCTGGTAGAGCACGAAGCCACGCTGGACCAGCGCGGGATCCCGCAGCGGGGGCGGCCGGACCCCCTTCGCGTGCTTCCGCACCGCGTTCTGCTGGCCGGTGGTGAGGAGCCACCGCACCGGCGCGAGGTGGGGCTCGTTGGCCGCGATGTCGTAGACGCCGGAGTAGAGCACCGCCAGTGCGGCGCCGGCCCCGAGCACCGTCATCGCGGCCACCGTCCCGAGCACCACCTTCACGGTCCTGCCCATGCGCACCCCCAGGAAACCGGTCGCGTCCGCCACGCGCACGGGGTGTGCCAGGTCCCCTTTTTGCGATCCGGCGCCCGTTCGAGCGCGGTAGAGCCGCACCCGGCCGAGCGAAATGGAGAATTCCTTCCCCGGCAGGTCCTCCGGTCCCGCCCTCCGCCGCTTCCGGCGGGGGGCCGCGTACGCGGCTGCGCTCTTCCTGGCCGCCTGCGACGGGCCCCAGTCGGCGCTCGCGCCGAACGGACCCGCCGCGGCGGCCGTCGCCGATCTCTGGTGGGTCATGCTGGCGATCGCGACGCTCGTCTCGCTGGCGGTCTTCGCAGCCCTTCTCTACGCCCTCTTCCACCGGCGGGACTTCCGCGGGGAGCGCCCGACCCTCCCCCTCACGGCGGGGGCGGAGCAGAAGAAGCGGGACGCACGGGCGGACGAGAGCCAGCCGGAGACCGCCGACGAGCAGCGGCGCAGGGGCGACGATCCGGTTGACGTGCTCCTGGACACCACCGGGTCCGACCGGCGCAGCGTGCGCTGGGTGCTGGCGATGGGCGTGGGGGTGTCCGGGGTGATCCTCGTGGGAACGCTGCTCTTCACCCTGACCACCCTGGGAGCCCTCCACGGCCGCGAAGCGCCCCCGGACCTCACCATCGAGGTGACCGGATGGCAGTGGTGGTGGGAGGTCCACTACTTCGACCGGGAGGGACGGCAGCTCTTCGAGGCCGCCAACGAGATCCACGTCCCCGTGGGAAAGCGCGTGCGGGTGCGGCTCAGGGCCGCGGACGTGATCCACTCCTTCTGGGTCCCGCAGCTGGCGGGGAAGCTGGACATGATCCCCGGGCGGACCAACCAGTTCTGGATCCAGGCGGACCGCCCGGGCGTGTACCGCGGCCAGTGCGCGGAGTACTGCGCCGGCCCGCACGCCCTGATGGCGTTCCTGGTGATCGCGGAGCCGGAGGCGGAGTTCCGGGCGTGGATGGCGCGCCAGCGGGAGCCCGCCGCGAGCCCCGAATCGGCGGCCCCTACGCACCCCCACGGGGAGACGGAGGCGGGGAGCGGGCACGAGCACGGGGGGAACGTGCTGCGCAGGGGGCGGGAGGTGTTCCTCACCGCGGGCTGCGCGGAGTGCCACACGGTCCGCGGCACCCCCGCCGGGGGGAACGTCGGCCCCGACCTCACGCACCTCGCCAGCCGCCGCACCCTCGCGGCGGTGACCATCCCCAACACGAAGGGCCACCTGGGCGGGTGGATCACCAGTCCGCAGGAGATCAAGCCGGGAAACAAGATGCCCGCGGTGCCGCTCGAGCCCGAGGCGCTCCTCGCGCTGCTCCACTACCTCCAGAGCCTGAAGTAGGCGATGAAGACCGAAGAGCCCGACCGGGCCGGGGCGCGGACACCCTCCTACTTCGAGGTCGACGAGGACAGGTCCAGGGCGTTCGACCGGATGTGGGGGAACCCCACGGGGTGGTTCCCGAGCATCAAGACCATCAACAACATCCCGATCGCCCAGCGGTACATCGCCGTGAGCTTCGCCTTCCTGTTCACGGGCGGCCTCATGGCGCTCCTGATGCGCTGGCAGCTCGCCGTCCCGGACAACGAGTTCATGGACGTCGAGACGTACAACCAGCTCTTCACGATGCACGGGACGACGATGATGTTCCTCTTCGTCATCCCCTTCATCGAGGCGGTCGCCAACTACTTCATGCCCCTCCTGCTGGGCGCGCGCGACCTGCCCTACCCGCGGCTCACCGCCCTGGCCTTCTGGACGTACCTCTGGGGCGGGCTCTTCATCTACAGCTCCTTCCTCTTCGGGGTGGCGCCCGCGGGCGGGTGGTTCGCCTACGTCCCGATGACCAACCGGAACTACATGCCCGGGATCGGGATGGACTTCTGGGACATCGGCCTTTCCGTGGCGGAGATCGCCGCCATGGGGGCGGCGGCGGAGATCATCGTCGCCATCCTGCGGATGCGCGCACCGGGGATCTCGCTCAACCGGCTCCCCATCTTCGGCTGGGCGATGCTGATCACCGCCTTCATGATCATCTTCGCCTTCACGCCGCTGATCGTGGCGACGGCGATGCTGGAGTTCGACCGCAAGGGGCTGACCTCCTTCTTCGTCCCGGAGCTGGGCGGGGAGCCCCTCCTCTGGCAGCACCTGTTCTGGATCTTCGGGCACCCGGAGGTCTACATCATGTTCATCCCCGCGGTGGGGCTGGTCTCGCAGATCGTCCCCGTCTTCGCGCGGCGCCCGCTGGTCAGCTATCCGCTGGTGGTGCTCTCCCTGGTGGCCACGGCGTTCATCTCCTTCGGGCTCTGGCTGCACCACATGTTCACCACCGGGCTCTCACCGATGGCCATGGGGTTCTTCGCGGCGGCCAGCATGCTGATCGCCATCCCCAGCGGCGTGCAGATGTTCGTCTGGATCGCCACCCTCTGGACGGGGCGGCCGGTGTTCCGCACCCCGCTGCTGTTCGTCATCGGCTTCATCGTGATCTTCGTGATGGGCGGGGTGACGGGGGTGATGGTGGGGGCCCCGCCCTTCGACGACCAGGTGCACGACACCTACTTCGTCGTAGCGCACCTGCACTACGTGCTGATCGGGGGGGTGGTCTTCCCCTTCTTCGCGGGGCTGTACTACTGGATCCCCAAGATCACGGGGCGGATGCTCTCCGAGCGCCTGGGAAAGTGGAACTTCTGGACGATGTTCGTCTTCTTCCACGTCACCTTCTTCCCCATGCACGTCTCCGGGCTGCTGGGGATGCCGCGGCGGGTGTACACCTACCCCGCGGACCTGGGATGGGACCCGTGGAACCTGATCTCCACCGTCGGCGCGATGGGGTTCGGGGCGGGGGCCGCCCTGATCCTGGTCAACTTCGCCTGGCACCTGAAGCACGGGCGGAAGGCGGGGCCGAACCCCTGGGGGGCGGACACCCTGGAGTGGTGGGAGAGCTCACCCCCGCCCAACGCGCAGTTCAAGTTCATCCCCTTCATCCGCAGCCGCCACCCGCTCTGGGAGCAGGACTCCTTCGAGCCGCGCGACGAGCGGGAGCGGAAGCTGGTCGAGCCGCTGCGCAGCGCGCCGACGGAGTGGCGCGGGGCGCTGGTGGTCTCCGTGCTGGACGGCCGGCCCCTGGCCATCGTGAAGATGCCCCACCCGACGTACGCGCCCTTCATCATGTCGATCGGGTTCGTCCTCCTCTTCGCGGGGGCGCTCGTCGAGAACCTCTGGATCGGGGGACCGGGGGCGCTCGTCGTCGCGGTGGCGCTGTACCTGTGGTTCCGCCCGCGCGAGGACGAGGCCAGGGCCATCCGGGAGATCGGCACCGAATCGCGGGAGGGCGGGCTCCCCCTGGCGGTGGCGGGGCCGCTCTCCAACGGCTGGTGGGGGATGCTGGTCTTCATCCTGGTGCTCACCGTGGCGCTCTTCACCTTCGTGGCGAGCTACTTCTACCTGGGGGAGGGGCCGGACCAGTGGCCTCCCGTCACCCCCGACCTGCGGCTCCCGGGGTGGGCCACGGCCGCGGCGCTGGGCGCCGCCGCGGCCACCTACGCCTACGCGCGCGGAATCCGGCGGGAGCACCTCCTGCTCCGGCGGCTGGGAGCGCCCGCCGCGCTCGGCCTCTGGGGAGTGTTCACCTGGCTCGCGGTGCGCGCCTGGACGGACACCGGGCTGGTGGCGAAGGAGAGCGCCTACGCCTCCGCCTTCGCGGGGCTGCTCGCCTTCCAGTGGGTGGTGATGATCATCATCCTGGTGCTGCTGGCGGTGGTGCTCCTCTGGACGGTCTTCGACCCCGAGGACCCGCGGGGGCACGCCACCTCGCTGAACACCGAGCTGCTGAGCTACTTCGCGGCGGCGAGCTGGATCGTGGTCTTCGCGACGCTCTACCTGACGCCCCGGCTATGGTGACCGAGACCTCGCGCGGGCACTGGAGGCGGTCGCTCATGGGGGAGCACGAGATCGGCATTGCCGTGCTCCTCTTCGCCTTCCTGGGGTCGCCCGTCGCCTGGAGCGTCCACTTCCTGGTGATCTACTTCCTGGTGACGCTCTTCTGCACCGCGGGGTGGTCGGGCGTGGCCGCCGCGGTGTGGATCGCCACCGCCCTCCTCCTGGCGGTCTCCGCCGCCTCCGGCGTGGTGGCGTTCCGCACGTGGCGCGAGCGGAGCGGCGGGCAGGCGTGGGACACGGCCACCGCCGCGCCGGGGGGGTGGGCCACGCTCCTCCTGGTCATGGGAATGCTGGGGGCGGTGCTCTTCACCGCGCTGATCGCGGCGGAGGCGCTCCCCGTGCTCTTCGTCGCCCCCTGCCCGGAGGGGTCGCAGTGACACGCGCGCGGGTCAGGCGCGGCCTGGCGGCGGGGGTGCTGCTCTGCGTCGTGGGCGGCTGCATCCGGGGAGAGGGAGAGCGGGCCGTCGCCGTGGCGGGGGGCGATCCGGGCCGCGGACGGGAGCTGGTGCACGAGTACGCGTGCGGAGGATGCCACGTGATCCCCGGGGTGGCGGCCGCGAGCAGCCTGGCGGGGCCGCCGCTGACGGACTGGGCGGAGCGGCAGTACGTCGCGGGGGCGCTCTGGAACACCCCGGACAACCTGATCCGCTGGATCATGGACCCGCAGGCGGTGGAGCCCGGGACCGCCATGCCCGACCTGGGGGTGACGGAGGAGGAGGCCCGGCACATGGCCGCGTACCTGTTCACCCTGGGGGACGTCTACGGCCTGGGCCCGCCGCACCCCTTCCCGAAGCGGTGGCTGGAGAAGCTGGGCGCCAAGAACCGCGAGCCCACTCCGTGGTCGGCCCCCGTCGATCCCGAGTACCCGCCCGGGGAAGAGAAGTAGGCAGCCGGGCAACAACAGGAAAGCACGGCCACGCGGGCCCTCATCGCCCGCGCACGACCAGGCTCGTGTGCATCCCGACCGCTGAGTGGTCCGTCCCCTCCTTCACCGGACAGTAGACCTCGTAGGTGCCCGGCGGGAGGGTGACCCGGAGCGTCGTCGTTTCGCCGGCCTGGAGGTGGTTCGTCAGCCTGTCCACTCCCTCGCCCTCCACCACCAGGGCGTGCGGCAGCTTTCCGGTGTTGGTCACCCGGAAGGTGACCTGCCCGGCAGGGACGGTGTCGCGCGAGAGCGCGACCTTCCATTCCGAGAGCTCCGCCGTGACGCTCACCTCCTCCGCAGCGGCCGGAGGGCCGCCTGCGTCCTCCTCCCGGCCCCGCGCCTCTCCCCGGCCGCACGCGGCCCCCGCGGCGAGGACGGTCCCGAGAAAAATGCGTCCGGCGGCCCGTCGCAAACGATCCCCTCCCGTATGATTCCGGACCACCGCGCCTCCTGGATGGGGTACGAGCCGTGAGTGTGCTGGATCGTGGTTTGCGACGGAACCTATGCATCCCGGTCAGCAGCCGTCAACTCCGCCGGCCCGGGCGGCAGCCGGCCGCGGGCGGACTCCCGGCGGGACCGGCCCGCATCGCCCAGGCCGGCCGTGCGCGACGTGCAGGCCTTCCCTACGGCTCGGACGCTCCTGTCCGCTTTCGTCCGCCCGGCGGCTTGCGCCGGATGGCGCGCCGCACTACTCATTCCTGCCAAGCCGAAAATAGCACACCCGCCGCGAGGCGGGGCCGCAAAGCCAGGAGTCTCTCCGAGACCGTCCGGCTGCCGAAGCTCGCCGCCGAGTTCCTCCGCGAACCCGCGCTTCGGAGTCCTGTTCGGCCCACCTGCCGAGCCCCCGGAGCGCGTTCGTCTTTCCCGCAGGCTCGCCTCACCGCAGGCACACCCCACGCAGTCCGGTCTTCCGCTCCCGCAGCACCTGCCCCTCCGGTCACCTCATCCAGGACTGACGAGTCATGCGCCCACGCCACCTCCCGCGATCTCTCGCCCACGGGCTGGGGATCTGCAGGCCCCGCAGCGCGGCCGGGGTCTTCGCGCTCATCCTCTCGGCCGGGGCAGCCTGCAGCCGGGCGGAGGCCGGGGACCCGGACCGCGCCAGCTACCCCCGGTACGCCGAGCTCTACACCCGGCCGGACTCGACGCCCTTCCCCGCGGAGAACCCGTACACCGAGGCACGGGCCCACCTGGGGAAGGTGCTCTTCTTCGACCCGCGGCTCTCCGATTCCAACATCCTGTCGTGCGGCAGCTGCCACAATCCCGGGTTCAGCTGGGGGGACGGGCTGCCCAGGGGGGTGGGACACGGCATGAAGACGCTCGACCGGCGGACTCCGACCATCCTGAACGCCGCGTGGGCCGAGGCGCTCTTCTGGGACGGGCGCGCGTCGACGCTGGAGGAGCAGGCGCTCGGTCCGATCACCTCGTCGGCCGAGATGAACATGGACGAGAAGAGGCTCGTGGAGAAGCTGCGCGCCATCCGGGGATACCAGCCGCTCTTCGAGGCCGCCTACCCCGGGGAGGGGATCTCTCCGGCGACCGTCGGGAAGGCGCTCGCCACCTACCAGCGCACCATCGTGTCGGGAACGTCTCCCTTCGACCGCTGGGTGAGCGGGGACGAGGGCGCCATCTCCGAAGAGGCGAAGCGTGGGTTCGAGCTGTTCAACGACAAGGCGAACTGCGCCGCGTGCCACAGCGGCTGGAGGTTCACCGACGACAGCTTCCACGACATCGGCGTCCCGGGCTCCGACCGGGGGCGCGGCGCGGTCCTCGACCTGGATATCGTCCAGTTCGCGTTCAAGACCCCCACCCTCCGCAACGTCACCGAGCGCGCGCCCTACATGCACGACGGGTCGGAGAAGACGCTGGAGGACGTGATCGAGCTCTACGACCTGGGGGGACGGGTCAAGCGGGCGAGCCTCTCCGACGAGATCCGGCCCCTCCGCCTCACCTCCGACGAGAAGCGGGCGCTGGTCGCCTACATGAGAACACTTTCGAGCGTCGACGCGCCGGTCGACATCCCGACGTTCCCGTACTAACCGGAAAGGATCCTGCAATGAGACGAGTTCTGGCCACCCTCCCCCTCCTCCTCCTCCTGACGGGCTTCGCGCGCAGCCAGCCCCCGCAGCACGTGATCAGTCAGAAGGAGAAGGCCTTCTCCCGGTCCCAGATCACGGTCCGGGCGGGGGAAGCCATCGCCTTCCGGAACGACGACGTCGTCATCCACAACGTCTTCTCCACGTCGCCCGGCTTCGAGTTCAACCTCAAGAAGCAGGCACCCGGGGCCGCGGGCGCCGTTCCGTTCCGGCAGCGGGGGAGCGCGCAGGTCCGCTGCGCCTTCCACCCGCAGATGAAGCTCACCGTGACCGTGAACTGACGCAGCGCCGCCTCCTCCCGGCGGTCCCCGCTGGCGTCGAACCTCCCGCGAGACAAGCGATGAAGCTGTATTCCACTGGACGGCACCGTCCACGCTCTTCCGCGGTGGCCGTCGCCGTGGGGCCCCCCCGGCCTGCAGACCCGGGCCCGGGGCCCGTGCGTCCGGAGGCTGCCGCCGCGGAGGACGGGTCGCGCCGGCTCGCCGCGGCCGACACCGGGGGCGGCGAGGGGGGGCGGAGCGGCGGCCCGCTTCGGCTCCTCCAGCACTCCCTGGCCGCGAAGCTCTACCTGACGCTGCTCACCCTGCTGGGAGTGCTGCTGTCGGTGGTGCTGGGAATCAGCCTCCTCACGAAAGCGAGCCTGGAGGAGAGCTCCAGGGAGCTGGGCGAGGCGCTCCGGGTGAAGGAGCTCGCCGTCCGGTCGATGTCCCTGCTCTACAAGCAGGACGACATCACCAAGGCGATGCTGCTGGACCCCGCCAACTTCGACCAGGCGGTGGCGAAGATCGAGGCGTACGATGAGAACCTGAAGACGTTCGAGGAGATGGCGGCCCTCTCCGACTCCCCCGAGATCCTCGGGCTCATCCGGCAGCTGCGCGGGCTGGACGCAGAGGCTCTCAAGCCGCTCGACACGCAGATCCTGGAGATGATGGCCGCGGAGGACCTCGGCCCCGCGAAGCGGCTCTACTTCACGGAGTACGAGCCGGTCCGGGCCCGGTACGAGGGTCACATCCGGGAGCTGGGGACGGTCGCCGAGACGCTCGCCGAGGGGGCCCGCGATCGGATGGCCGCCAGGAACCGGCGGGCGTTCTTCGACCTCCTCCTGTCGGTCACCGCGGCCGTCCTCCTGGTGGCCGTCGTCTTCCTCGTCGCGATCGGGAAGGTACGCCGCAAGCTCGCGCAGATGATCCAGGTCATCCAGGCGGTCGCCAGGGGGGACCTGACCCGCCAGCTCGACGCCGGTCCGCAGGACGAGCTGGGCAGGATGGCGGCCTCGTTCAACCAGATGGTCCGGGACCTCCGCGAGATGATGGGGGAGATCCAGGAGGTGAGCCAGAGGCTCACGCAGAGCAGCGGCCGGATCTCCGCTGACGCGAGCGAGACCTCGAGCTCGGTCGTCCAGCTCAACGTCGCGATCGAGCAGATCACCGACGGCGCCCAGGAGCAGGCACGGGCCGCCTCGGAGACGGCCGAGATCATGGAAGGGATGTCCGCCTCGGTCTACTCGATCGTCCAGAGCGCCGGGGAGATGGCCGCCTCGTCCGATGAGACCCTCCACGCGGCCAACCGCGGGGGGGAGACGGTCCAGGAGGCGATCCACAGCATGGAGGAGATCCGCCTGGCGGTGCGGGACTCGGCGGAGAAGGTCCGCACCCTGGGCGGATACTCGCTCCGGGTGGAGGAGATCATCCGGGCGATCTCCGAGATCGCGGACCAGACGAACCTGCTGTCCCTGAACGCCGCGATCGAGGCCGCGAGGGCCGGCGAGCAGGGGCGGGGGTTCGCGGTCGTGGCGGACGAGGTCCGGAAGCTCGCCGAGCGCTCCGCCACCTCCGCCAAAGAGATCGCCCAGCTCGTCAGGAACATGCAGCAGGGGATGAACGGAGCCGTTTCCGCGATGGAGGCCGGGACCGAAAAGGTGGAGAGCGGAACGGAGCTCGCCCGGAACGCGGTCGGCGCGCTGGAGGAGATCCTGAGGAACCTGCGGGGCACTCACCACCAGATCGGGAGCGTCGCCGAGAGCGCGCGGCAGATCATGGACCGGACCGAGCGGGTCTCCGCGTCCATTCAGGAGGTGGCCAGCATCGCGGAGGAGAGCGCCGCCTCCGCGGAGGAGATGTCCGCGCAGAGCATCGAGGTCTCCGCGGGCATCGAGCGGATCGCGGACGTCTCGGCCCAGGGAGACGACGCCCGGGGAACGGGCGATCCGTCCACGCGGTCGCTGCTGCGCCTGTCGGAGCAGCTCCAGCAGCTGGTGCTGCGGTTCAGCATCTGAGGGCAAAGAGGAAAGGGGCCACGCTCCCGTGGCCCCTTTCCTTCTGCCGGTCCGGCGGACTCACGCCCGCCCCGCCACCCTCCCCATCTTCTCCTCCACGGTCTGCAGCATCTCGCCGAACGACTTGGCGAACTTCTCCACCCCCTCCACCTGGAGCTGGTCCGTGACCGCGTCCAGGTCGATCCCCAGCTCGCCCAGCGCCCGCAGCTCCTCCCGCGCCCGGTCCATCTCCTCGTCCACCGTGCGCCGCGCCTCCCCGTGGTCCGCGAACGCCTCCACCGTCGCCAGCGGCATGGTGTTCACGGTGTCCGGCCCGATCAGCTCCTCCACGTATACCACGTCCCGGTACTCCGAGTTCTTGGTGGAGGTGCTCGCCCAGAGCGGCCGCTGGAGCTGCGCCCCCGCCGCCTCCAGCCGTGCCCAGCGGTCGCCGGAGAAGACCTCCCGGAACCGGGCATAGGCCAGCTTCGCGTTGTCGATGGCCGCGCGCCCCATGAGCGAGCGCGCCCGCTTCTTCCGCTCCTCCTCGCCCTCCCGGTGCGCCGCCTTCTGGAGCTGCGCGTCCACCGCCGAGTCCACGCGCGAGACGAAGAACGACGCCACCGAGGCGACCCGGTCCACCGGCTCCCCCGCCTCCACGCGCCGCTCGATCCCGCGGAGGAACGCCTCCATCACCCGCTCGTACCCCTGCAGCGAGAAGAGCAGCGTCACGTTGACGTTGATCCCCTCGGACAGGAGCTGCTCGATGGCCGGGATCCCCGCGTCGGTCCCCGGCACCTTGATCATCACGTTGGGGCGGTCCACCCACTTCCACAGGCGCCGCGCGTCCTCCAGCGTCCGTTCGGTGTCGTGCGCCAGCTCCGGCGAGACCTCCAGCGACACGAAGCCGTCCTTCCCCCCCGAGGCGTCGTACACGCCGCGGAACAGGTCCGCCGCGCGCTGGATGTCCGCCACGGCCAGCCGCTCGTACGCCGCCTCCCCACCGATCCCCTCCCCCGCCAGCCGCTCCAGCTCGTCGTCGTAGTCCGTGCTGTCGCCGATGGCCTGCTCGAAGATCGACGGGTTGGAGGTGACCCCGCGCAGGTCGTAGTCGCGGATCATCCGCTCCAGCTCCCCGTTGTCCAGGATCCCCCGGCGGATGTAGTCCAGCCACACGCTCTGCCCCAGCCGCTGGAGCTCGTGCAGGGGGTTCTTCCCCCCCTGCTCCACCGCGTCCGTCGGGTGCTTGGTCTGCTCGTTCATGGTATCCTCCCGCGCGGCCGTGCCGCTCTGGTGTGTCGCAGGCTACCCCTCGCCCCCCGCCGCGCTCTCGTCGCCCCCGTGGCGCGTGGGCCCGGCCGCGGCCAGCCCCTCCTCCAGCTCCGGGGACGGACCCTCCAGCCCCAGCGCGCAGCGGGCCTTGGCCGCCACGTTCTCCGCGGTGAAGCCCAGCTCGTTGAAGATGTTCTTGGCCGGGGCCGAGGCGCCGAAGTGGGTGATCCCCACCGTCTCCCCCTCGCTCCCCACCCACCGGTGCCACCCCATGGGGCTCGCCGCCTCCACCGAGACGCGGGCGCGCACCTCCGGCGGAAGCACCTCGTCCCGGTACTCGCGCGGCTGCCGCGCGAAGAGCGTCCAGCTCGGCATGCTCACCACCCGCGCCTGGATCCCCTCGCCGTGCAGCCGCTCGCGCGCCTCCAGCGCCACGTGCACCTCGGAGCCGCTGGCGATCAGGATCACCTCCGGCCGCTCCCTCTCGGCGTCTGCCAGGACGTACGCCCCGCGGGCGAGCCCGGACGCCGGCGCGTACAGGTTGCGGTCCAGGTGGGGGACCGCCTGGCGGGTCAGCGCCAGGAAGGCCGGGCTGTCGTCGTGCCGCATGATCCAGCGCCACGCCTCCACGGTCTCCGCGGCGTCCGCCGGGCGCAGGTCCACCAGCCCGGGGATGCCCCGGAGCGCGGGGAGCTGCTCGATGGGCTGGTGCGTGGGGCCGTCCTCGCCCAGCCCCACCGAATCGTGGGTGAAGACGTAGATGGTCGGCTGCTCCATCAGCGCGGCCAGGCGGATGGGCGGGCGCATGTAGTCGGAGAAGATCAGGAAGGTGCCGCCGAAGACGCGGACGCCCCCGTGCAGCGCCATCCCGTTCATCACCGACCCCATGGCGTGCTCCCGCACCCCGAAGTGCAGGATGCGCCCCCCGTAGCCGCCGGGCCCGAAGTTGGCCGCGCCCGCGATGTTGGTGTTGTTGGAGGGCGCCAGGTCCGCCGAGCCGCCCACCAGCCATGGCACCTGCGCGGCGATGGCGTTCAGCGCCTTCCCCGAGGCGGCGCGCGTCGCGATGGGCTTGTCCTGGGCCGTCCACTCCGGGAGGTCGGCGTCCCACCCCTCCGGGAGGCGCCCCTCCAGCGCCGCGGCCAGCTCCGCCGCCGCGTCCGGGTGCGCCGCCTCGTACGCGGCGCGGCGCCGCTCCCACTCCGCCTGCATCTCCCGGCCGCGCTCGACCGCCCGGCGCATGTGCTCCAGCGCCTCCTCCGGGACGTGGAAGGGCTCCGTCCACTCCCACCCCAGGTTGGCCTTGGTGCGGGCGATCTCCTCCTCGCCCAGCGGCTCCCCGTGCGCCTTCTCGCTCCCCGCCTTCCCCGGCGATCCGTAGCCGATGATGGTGCGCACCCCGATCATGGAGGGGCGCGGGTCCGCCTTGGCGGCCTCGATGGCCGCGTCGATCGCCTCAAGGTCGTTGCCATCCTCCACCCGCAGCGTGTGCCAGCCCTGCGCCTCGAAGCGCCCCAGCACGTCCTCGGTGAAGGCCAGGTCCGTGTCGCCCTCGATGGTGATGCGGTTGTCGTCCCAGAAGTAGATCAGCTTCCCCAGCTTCAGGTGCCCGGCGAGCGAGGCCGCCTCCGCCGCCACCCCCTCCATGAGGTCGCCGTCCGAGCAGATGGCGTACACGTAGTGGTCCACGACCTCGTGCCCCGGGCGGTTGTAGAGCGCGGCCAGGTGCGCCTCCGCCATCGCCATCCCCACCCCGTTCGCCATTCCCTGCCCCAGCGGCCCCGTGGTGGTCTCCACCCCCGGCGTGTGCCCGTACTCCGGGTGGCCGGGCGTGCGGCTCTGCCACTGCCGGAAGCCGCGGAGGTCGTCCAGCGTCAGGCCGTACCCGGTCAGGTACAGCATGGAGTACAGGAGCATGGACGCGTGCCCCGCCGACAGGATGAAGCGGTCGCGGTCCGCCCACCGGGGGTCGCGCGGGTTGTGGCGCAGGTGCCGGGTCCAGACGGCGTACGCCAGCGGCGCGAGCGCCATGGGCGTCCCCGGGTGCCCGGAGTTCGCCTTCTGGACCGCGTCCATGGAGAGGGTGCGGATCGTGTTGATGCAGAGCTCGTCCAGCGCGCTCCGCTCCGTCGTCGTGGAAGAAGCCATCGAGGTCGTCCGGGGTTTCCGTTGTGGTCCTTCAGGGCCCGCCGCCCTCCGCCGCGTCCGCGGGGCCGAGCCGGGCGAGGAGCGCCTCCGCCTCCGCCTGGCGCGCGCGCGCGGCGCGGTACCGCTCGTGGCGGACGGGGTCGGGCTCGGAGGGGTCCTCCGTCGGGGGCGCCTCCGCCGCCCCGGCCGGGAGCACGCCCAGCCGCTCCAGCGCCATCAGCGCGGCCCCGCGGCTGGTCTCCTCCCGCTCGCGCGAGAGCACCACCCGGCGCCCCAGCACGTCGGCCAGGATCCGGCGCCAGGTGGGGGACGCATGCATCGCGCCCCCGCTCGCGACCACCTGCGACACCGGCCCCAGCGCCCCCTCCAGCGCGTCCAGCGCCCCGGCGAGGTGGTACGAGACCCCCTCCAGCCACGCGCGGAGCACCTCCACCGGGCGGGTGGCCCGGGTGAGCCCCAGGATCGAGGCGCCCCGCCACTCCTCCCACCCCGGGGCGCGCTCGCCCAGGAGCAGGGGGAGGACGAGGAGCCCGTGCGCGTGCGGCTGCATGGCGGCGATCTCCGCCTCGGCCTCGGCCTCGGGGGGGAGGCGCCAGCTCTCCCGCAGCCAGGCCACGCCGTTCCCGGCGTTGGAGAGGGCACGCCCCATCACCAGCCGCTCCGCGTCCAGCCGGTAGCACCAGAGGCCCCGGGGGATGCGCACCGGCTCGCCCCGCCAGAGGGCGCGCACCGCCGCGGAGGTCCCCACCGTCACCCCCACGGGGGCCTCGCCGGAAGCCCCGCTCCCCAGGTTGGCGCAGGCGCCGTCGCCGAGGGGGGGGAGCCAGGGGATCCCGTCCAGCTCCGGCCAGCGGCGCGCCCACTCGGCCCGGAGGGGGAGCGCGGGCGCGTCCGCGTCCACCAGCGGCGAGAGCGCCTCCTCCGCGACCCCCACCATCTCCAGCATCTCCGCGTCCCACGCGCGGCGCCGCAGGTCCAGCAGCCCCGTCCCCGAGGCCATGGAGAGCGAGCACCGCCGCACCCCGAAGAAGCGCAGCTCCAGGTACTCCGCGAACGACATCCAGGCGGCGGCGCGCGAGAAGGTATCACCCGCGGCCCCGCGGAGCCAGAGAAGCTTCACGGCGGGGTAGCTGGGGTGCAGGAAGCACCCCGTGCGGGCGTGCATGGCGGACTCGTCCACCCGCTCCCGGAGCCGGAGCGCGGCGTCGGCGGCGCGCATGTCGCCCCAGCCGTACACCGGGGTCAGCGGCCGCCCGTCCGCCCCCACGCCCAGCAGCGAGTGCCAGAAGGTGGCCGTCGAGACGGCGGACACCTCCACCCCGGCCGCCCGCAGCCGGGCCACCGCCGTGTCCAGCACCTCCGCCACCGCCTGGAGGAGCCCGTCCGCGGCGGTCTCCATCCCCCCTTCCGGGGTCGCCGTCCACACGCACTCCACCCTCGCCGTGGGCACCGCTGCCAGCGCGCGCCCCGCCGCGTCGTACGCCCGGGCGCGGACGGAGGAGCTCCCCACGTCCAGCGCGAGCACGCAGGGTCCACGACCGTCCGGGGCAGGCTCGGGCATCGCTCGGGGGAGGAGGGAGGGAGACGCATGGGCGACAATGTAGGGCCGGGAGGGCCACCGTCCAGCCGCGGGGGCCGGACGGCGAAGGGGGCGCCCCGGGAAGCCCGGAACACCCCCGTACCTGCCGGTCGGAACGCCGCCTAGCGGCGGTCGTCGCGGAGCCGGACGTCGCCCTCGCGGTCCACGTCCACCCGCTCGCGGCGGAGGTCGGCCTCCACGGTCTCGGTCTCCTCGACCTCCCGCTTGCGGACCACCAGCTCCTCCTTCGGCACCACCCGCTTCTCCACGACCGCCTCCTCCTCCATCAGCGGCACGCGGATCTCGTCGCCCTCGATCCGGGCGTCGGCCGAAAGGGTCGGGTCGGTGATCGGGCGGCGCTCGATGACGGCCTCCTCGTGCGTGGTGGTCACCGGGCGGGACACGTGCTCCGTCTCCACCCGCTTGTGGATGTCCACCTCGCCCGCCTCCATGCGGCGCTTGCCGACAGCCAGCTCCTCCTCGGAGAGCGTCATGCGGCCCTCGCCCTCGGTCACGTTCCGGCGCCCACCGTAGAAGCGGTCGTCGTCGTAGAGGTCGTGGGCGTAGAAGTCGTCGTCCGTGGTGGTCGCGCCGGCCGTGTAGCCCGTGTCGAAGCGGCTGCGCAGGTCGGTCTCGAAGTCACGGGTGATCGGCCCGTGCGTGTACTCCGGGAGCGCCACGAGGTCGCTGCTGGCCAGGGTGTCCACCAGGATCCGGTCGTCGTCCTCGTCCAGGCGGGCGTAGCCGATGGGGATCAGCACGTGGCGGTCCGTGGCGTCGCCGGCCACCAGCTCGCCGTCCACGTCCACGTCCAGGTAGCGCACCTTCATCGCGGCGGTGTCCACCAGGAGCTGATCCACCTCGCCGATCTTGCGGCCGTCGGACCCGATGACCTCCCAGCCACGGACGTCCGGGTCGCCCTCGGCGACCTTGAAGTCGTCGAGCTGGTCGAGCGGTACCACGCGGTCGAGATCGTCGTTCATCATGAAGTCCTCCTCCGTTGTCAGGTGTCGCAAGTTCGGCGGAGAGAGGGATTTAACTTCCTTCCCACCCCGTCCGCCGGGGGGAGGGAGTCTGGACGCAACGATCGTTCCATGGGGTGCAACGAAGCGGGCGCGGAGCGATCTGCGCCCGCCTCGCGCCCGTGCCTCAGGGTGCCGCGGCGGGCGCCTCCACCACCACCGCGTCGTCGGGAACCTCCGCCTCGTCGTCCCTGCCGAACATGGACGCGAGCAGCCATACCAGGAGCGCCAGCACGATCAGGCCGATGATCCACGGCCAGATGTTCCGCTGCTTGCGCTCGACGTTGATGTCCGCCATGTGCCCTCTCCTCGCTGCGTGAGTGCCGTTCGGAGCCCACCATCCCGCCCGTGGCCCGGTCCCGAAAAAACCCGCGGGCGCGCCGGACCCTGTCCGCCGCCCGCGGGCCGGCCGGCTGCAAGGTCCGCGCCCCCCGCCGCGCTGAACACACGAGGAGGTGGCGTGCAGCTCGGCCTCGCGATCACCATGCCCTGAGCGGAGCCCGACGCCCGACCGGCTGAAAAGCGAGCGGCCCCGCACCGGGTGAGGTGCGGGGCCACGACTCAGCAGTACGGAACGCCCCTCGCGGGGCGAGCGCTTACCGGGACAGGCGCTGCCGGTCGATCGCCTTCGCCGTCTCCTCGACGGACGGGTTCTCCAGCAGGAACTTCGGCTCCATGCGGACGTCGAAAGTGGATTCGATCCGCAGCGCCAGCTCCGTGGCAGTCAGCGAATGCCCTCCCAGGGGGTAGAAACGATCCAGCATTCCCACCCTCTCCACGCGAAGGACCTGGCTCCAGAGCTCCGCGAGCGACTTCTCCGTGCTCGTCCGTGGCGCGAGGTACATGCTGTCTCGCACCGTGGTCGTCTCGCTGGAGCTCTTCGTCCTGGTTTCCCGCTGGGCATTCGCCTCCTGGGAGAGGCCCGCGAGGAGTACGACGGGAGCGAGTACCAGAGCGTATGTCTTCAAGGTGAAACCTCCGGGCCAGGATGGATTCCCACGAACGGGTGGGGGGTGGGGGCGGGCCCAATACAGATGCGGCGCAGAGGAGACCGGGTCAAGTCTTTCGGTCCATCATCCGTACACGAGCGTCCTCGCGCGTCCGGCGCGTCGCAGCACGAGGAGGCCCCGCCCCGAACGGGAGAGCCTACGCGGTCTGCGGAAGCGCGCCGGGCGACTTTTCCAGGTGCTGCTTGAACATGGCCTTGTCGTGGGCCTTCGCGTACGCTTCCTCGCCGTCCACCTGCCCGGACATCAGCAGCGCCAGGATGGACTGGTCCATCTGCACCATCCCGTCCTTCTTCCCGGTCTGGATCAGCGACGGGATCTGGAACGTCTTCCCCTCGCGGATCATGTTCGCCACCGCGGGGGTCCCCACCAGGATCTCGTGCGCCGCCGCGCGCCCCGCGCCCCCCTTCTTCCGCAGGAGCTGCTGCGCCACCACTCCGCGCAGCGACTCGGAGAGCATGGCCCGCACCTGCTCCTGCTGGTCGGCGGGGAAGGTGTCGATGATGCGGTCCACCGTCTTGTGGGCGCTGTTGGTGTGCAGCGTCCCGAAGACCAGGTGCCCCGTCTCCGCGGCGGTCAGCCCCAGCGAGATCGTCTCCCGGTCGCGCATCTCGCCCACCAGGATCACGTCCGGGTCCTCGCGGAGCGCCGCCTTGAGCGCCGAGGCGAAGCTCTGGGTGTGCGGCCCCACCTCGCGCTGGTTCACCAGCGCCTTCTTGTTGGGGTGCACGAACTCGATGGGGTCCTCCACCGTGAGGATGTGCTCCGGGCGGGTCTCGTTGATCAGGTCGATCATCGCCGCCAGCGTGGTGGACTTCCCCGACCCGGTGGGGCCGGTCACCAGCACGAGCCCCTTGTTGAGGTTCGTGAAGGCGCGGATGGCCTCCGGGAGCTTCAGCTCGTCCGCGGAGAGCACCTTGGACGGGATGACCCGGAACACCGCGGCCATCCCGCGGTGCTGCATGAACACGTTGCCGCGGTAGCGCGCCGTCCCCGGGATCTCGTAGGCGAAGTCCAGGTCGCGCGTGGCCTCGAAGCGCTCCCGCTGGTCCGGCCGCAGGATCTCGTAGACGAGCGTTTGCATGTCGGCGGGGGCCAGGTCGCGGAACTTGATCCGCTGCAGGTGCCCGTGCACCCGCATCACCGGGGGGCTCCCACAGCTCAGGTGCAGGTCGGAACCCCCGTGCTGCACCAGGAGCTTCAGGAACTGGTCAATCTGCGGCATCTTCGGCCTCGATGGTGGTCCACATCAGCGCGTCCCCCTCCCGGCGGAGGGCGAGGCGTACGTCGGGGTGGGCGGCGCCCCCGGAACGGAGGTGCGCCGCCACGAGCGGCGAGGCGTGCCTCGCCGCCTCCAGGTCGGCGGGGGTGGCGGCGTCCACGTCCAGCGTGAGCGCGTCCAGCGCGAAGGGCTGCAGCGCGGCGAGCGACTCGCGGAGCGACTCCCCCACCGGCATGGTGATCGCCGCGCCGGGCGGGCCGCCGCCGCGGTCGGAGAGGTGCACCGCACGCGGCTCGCGCTCCAGGAGGAGCGCCGGGAGGCCCGGCAGCGCGTGCTCCAGCGCCACGTCGTCGTCCCCCAGCGCCTCCACCAGCACCCCGCCGCCCTGCCGCACCGCGCGGGCGACCAC
>DASYWD010000517.1 GCA_035936415.1 Longimicrobiaceae bacterium | reverse complement strand
GACCAGGGCGTGACCACGATGCTGATCACCCCGGTGCTCTTCAACCCCTACTCGGAAGCGATCCCGGGCGCGCTGGCGGGCCTGCGCCACGTGCTCACCGGAGGCGACCGGGCGGACCCGGCCGCCTACGGGCGGCTCCTGAGCGAGGGCGGCCCCCGGGCGCTCCTGAACTGCTACGGACCGACGGAGACGACCACCTTCTCCATCGCCCACCGGGTCGAGAGCGTCCCGGAGGGGACGGCGCGGGTGCCGATCGGGCGGCCGAACGCGAACACGCGGGCCTACGTCCTGGACCGCGACGGCGAGCCGGCGCCGGTGGGCGTGGCCGGCGAGCTCCACGTGGGCGGGGCGGGTCTGGCGCTCGGCTACCTGAACCGGCCGGAGCTGACGGCGGAGCGGTTCGTCCCCGACCCGTTCGGGGCGGCCGGGGGCGGGCGGCTCTACCGGACGGGTGACCTGGCGCAGTGGCTGCCGGACGGCACGCTCGAGTTCCTCGGGCGCGACGACGGCCAGGTGAAGGTACGGGGCTACCGGATCGAGCTGGGCGAGGTGGAGGCGCGGCTGCTGGAGCACGAGGCGGTGCGCGAGGCGGTCGTGGTGGCGCGGGAGGGGGACGCGGGGGAAAGGCAGCTGGTGGCGTACTGGGTCGAAGAGCCCGCCGGCAGGGCCGCCGAGGGCCCGGAGAGAGGTGACTCGGACCACGTGGCGGCCTGGAAGGATCTCTACGACCGCTACTACGGCGAGGACGGCGGGGTCCCGGATCCGACGTTCGACATCAGGGGTTGGCACAGCAGCTATTCGGGCGAACCCATTCCGCCCGCGGAGATGCGGGAATGGGTGGACGCGACCGTGGCCCGCATCGCCACCCTGAACCCGAAGCGGGTGCTCGAGGTCGGCTGCGGCTCCGGCCTCCTCCTGTTCCGGCTCGCGCCCGGCTGCGAGCGCTACGTCGGGACGGATTTCTCCGCCGAGGCTTTACGGGGCGTCCGCGCGGCGCTCGCGGGGCAGCCGGGGGAAGAGCGCGTGGAGCTGCGGCAGCGGCTGGCGGACGACTTCGGCGGGTTCGCGCCCGGGTCCTTCGACCTGGTGGTCGTCAACTCCGTCGCGCAGTACCTGCCCAGCGTCGACTACCTGGAGACCGTCCTCGAACGGGCCGTTCGCGCGGTGGCGCCGGGCGGCCACGTCTTCGTCGGGGACGTCCGCAACCTGGACCTGCTGGGCGCCTTCCACACGGCGGTGGAGACGCACCGGTCCGCAGCGGCGACGCCGGTAGCGGAGTGGAAGGCCCGCACGGAGCAGGCGGAGCGGTCGGAGGACGAGCTGGTGGTCGCGCCGGCCTACTTCCGCTCGCTCGGGGACAGGCTGGCCGCGGTCGGCCACGTGGAGGTCCTGCACAAGCGCGGTCGCTTCCGCAACGAGATGACGGAGTTCCGGTACGACGTGGTGCTGCACGTCGGCGCGGGCGGCGAGGCCGGCGCCGAGCCGGAGGCCGCCCGGTGGAGCTGGGACACCGACCGTCTGACGCTGGATTCCCTGCGCAGCCGGCTCGAAGAGACCGCGGACGACCTCCTGGTCGTCGCCGACATCCCCAACGCGCGGGTGAGCGGCCCGCTGAAGCTGCTCGAGCTCCGCCGGGACCCGGGGAGCGCCGGGACCGTGGAGGACGTGCGCCGTCTCGCGGTCCCGGACGGAGTGGATCCCGAGGACCTGTGGACGCTGGGTGAGGCCCTGGGATGGTCGGTGGAGGTGGGCGTAGCCGACTCCGGCGACGCGGGACGTGTCGACGCGATGTTCTCGCGGCGAGGCTCCGCGGGCGCCCGGCGGAGGTTCCCGGCGCCGCGGACCCGGCCGCGCGAGACGCTGTCCCCCTTCGCGACGGCTCCGTTGAAGAGCGCGCCGGGCGGAGTGATGCCGACCCGGCTGCGCTCGTTCATGGAGGCGCGGCTCCCCGCGTACATGGTGCCCGCCGCCTACGTGCGCCTCGATGCGCTTCCGCTGACGCCGAACGGGAAGGTGGACCGGCGGGCCCTCCCCGCACCGGCGAGGGACGCCTACGCGGACGCCGGGTACGAGGCGCCCGTGGGAGAGGTGGAGGCGGTGCTGGCGAAGATCTGGACGGAGGTGCTCGGGCTGGAGCGGGTGGGTCGGAGGGATCACTTCTTCAAGCTCGGCGGCCATTCCCTCCTCGCCGTCCGGGTCCTGGAGCGGATGCGGCAGCATGGGCTCCATGCCGACGGGCGCGTGCTGTTCGCGACCCCCACGCTCCTCGACCTGGCGTCGGCGGTGCGGGGGGCGGCGCCGCAGGTCGAGGTTCCGCCGAACGCCGTTCCCGAGGGATGCGGGACGATCCGGCCGGAGATGCTGCCGCTGGTGGACCTCACGCAGGCGGAGATCGGCCTCGTGGTGGAGCGGGTGCCGGGCGGAGCCGGCAACGTGCAGGACGTCTACCCGCTGGCGCCGCTGCAGGAGGGGTTCCTCTTCCACCACCTGCTCGTGAGGGAGGGGGACCCCTACCTGGGCTGCGAGATGCTCAGCTTCGACAGCCGGGGGCGCCTGGACAAGTTCCTGGCCGCGCTGCAGGCGGCGGTCGACCGCCACGACATCCTGCGGACCTCCCTCGCGTGGGAGGGACTGCGCGAGCCGGTGCAGGTGGTGTGGCGCACGGCGCCGCTGGCGGTGGAGGAGGTGGAGCTGGACGCCGCCGGGGGCGACGCGGGGGAGCGGCTCTACGCGCTCCACGATCCCCGGCATCATCGGATCGACATCCGCCATGCGCCCCTGGTCCGGGCATATGCGGCGAGAGACGAGCGGCGGGGACGGTGGCTGCTGCTCCTCCTCCTGCACCACGTGATGGGCGACCACGAGACGCTCGAAGCGCTCTCGGAGGAGGTCGCGGCGCGCCTGGAGGGACG
This sequence comes from Longimicrobiaceae bacterium, assembly GCA_035936415.1. NCBI lineage: Bacteria > Pseudomonadati > Gemmatimonadota > Longimicrobiia > Longimicrobiales > Longimicrobiaceae > Longimicrobiaceae bacterium. The sequence goes on along the minus strand of DASYWD010000517.1, from coordinate 1,005 downwards.
CGCGGAGGCGCTGCCTCCGGCGCTGCCGTTCCGAAACTACGTCGCCCAGGCGCGGCTGGGGGTGAGCCGGGAGAAGCACGAGGCGTTCTTCCGCGACCTGCTCGGCGACGTGGTGGAGCCGACGGCGCCGTTCGGCCTGGTGAACGCGTGGAGCGAGGCAGCCCGGATCGACGCGGCGGAGCTGGAAGTGGAGCCGATGCTGGTCGCGCGGCTCCGCAGCCGCGTCCGGGCGCTGGGGGTGAGCGCCGCGAGCGTCTGCCACGTGGCGTTCGCCCAGGCGCTGGCGCGTGCGGCGGACCGGCAGGACGTGGTGTTCGGAACCGTGCTCTTCGGCCGGATGCGCGGAGGGGAGGGGTCGGACCGCGTGCTGGGCCCCTTCATGAACACGGTGCCGGTCCGGATCCGGGTCGGGCACGAGGGCGCGGAGGCGAGCGTGCGGGGCGCGCAGAGGCTCCTGGCGAGCCTGCTGGAGCATGAGCATGCGTCGCTGGTGCTGGCGCAGCGGTGCAGCGGCGTGCCGGCCCCCGAGCCGCTGTTCTCGGCGCTGTTGAACTACCGGCACACGGCGGAGGTCAGGGGCCCCTGGGCGTGCATCGAGGGCGTCGAGCGCCTGCGGTGGCACGAGCGGTCGACCTACCCGGTCACGGTGTCGATCGACGACCTGGGCGATGGAGGGCTGCTGCTCCAGTCGCAGGTCCAGGGGGCCGCCGTGGCGGAGCGGGTGTGCGCGATGGTGCACACGGCGCTGGAGCGGCTGGTGGAGGCGCTGGAGGTCTCGCCGATGCGGGCGCTCGGGAGCATCGACGTGCTTCCGGAGGCGGAGCGGCGGCAGGTGGTGGAGGCGTGGAACGCCACCGAGGCCGAGTACCCGCGCGAGCTGTGCGTGCACCAGCTCTTCGAGGCGCAGGCGCGGCGCAGCCCCGACGCGGTGGCGCTCGTCTTCGCGGGCGAGGCGCTCAGCTACGCGGAGCTGAACGCCCGGGCGAACCGCCTGGCGCACCACCT
>DASYWD010000516.1 GCA_035936415.1 Longimicrobiaceae bacterium | reverse complement strand
CGGCTTCCCTGCGCTCCTCCGCGACGCGGGCGGCTTCGCGGCGCTCCGCCTCCCGCCGCTCGGCCTCCTTGCGGCGGCGCTCCAGCGTGGCGATCAGCGAGGTGAGCTGCCGCTCGTCCCGCGCCAGCTCCTCGATGCGGCCCTGCGTGCTGCGCTGCTGGTTCTGGAGCTGCCCCAGCGTGCGGCTCCGCTCCTCCCGCAGCCTCTCGAGCTGCTCGTGCTCCGTCAGCCGCTCGCCGCGCAGGAGCTGCACCTCTTCCAGGCTCCGCTTGAGCTGGCGGTCGCGGAGCACGAGCTGCGACTGCAGCTCGCGGACGTCCTCCATCAGCGTGCGGTCGTGGCGCGCCACCAGGTGGAGGTACTTGTAGCGGTTGAGCAGGTCGCTGAAGCTCTCGGCCGCCAGGAGCACCTGCGCCGACTGCAGCGGCCCACGCTTGTAGATGTCGCGCAGGCGGCGCTGTACCAGCGCCCGGCGCTCCGCCAGCCGGTCCTGCGTCTCCAGCAGCTCGCGCGTGGTCCGGGCGATCTGCTCCTCGGTGCGCGCGAGCTGGAACTCCACCTCGTGCAGCACCCCCGCCGACACGTCCACCTGGCGGCGGAGGAGCTGCTCCTCGCCGGACAGGTTCCGCACCTGCGAGCGGAGGCTCTTCAGCTCGTCGGCGAGGTCGCGCCGCTCCTGGCGGATCTCCTGGAGCCGGCGCTGGCTCTGGGACAGCTCGCGGGCGGGGTTCTGCTGCTGCGCCCCCGCGAGCGCGGGGAGGGCGGCGAGCAGGACTGCGGTGAGCAGGGCGAGCCGGCGGACCACGGACATCTCAGACCGCGCGGAGGTGACGGCGCACCGCGATGGCGCTGGAGACGAAGCCGAACACGGCGCCCGCCCCCACGCCCGCGGCCACCCAGGGGAGCGGGAGCCACTCGATGCGGAGCAGCACCACGTCCACCACGCGGAAGGCGGCGAAGGCCAGCCCCACCGCCAGCAGCCCGCCCAGGATCCCGGAGACCAGCCCCTCCAGGAGGAAGGGGCGGCGCACGAAGCCGTCCGTGGCGCCCACCAGCCGCATCACGGAGATCTCCTCCCGGCGCGCGAACACCGCGATCCGCACGGCCGTGGCGATGATGATCGCCGCCACCAGGGCGAAGGCCCCGCCGATGATCCCGGCCGCGCCCCCGGCGATGCGGCGCAGGGAGACGATCTTGTCCAGCCAGTCGCGCCCGAAGCGGACGTCCTCCACGAACGGGTAGGCGGCCAGCCCCATCGCCACCCGCTCCACCGACTCGGGGTTGCGGGAGCCCGGCTTCAGCCGCAGCTCCAGCGAGGCGGGGAGGGGGTTGGTCTCCAGGTCCGTGAAGACGTCCCGGAACTCCTCCATCTCGCGCATGGCGGTGGCGAGCGCCTCGGTCTTGGAGACGTAGCGCACCTCCTCCACCTCGGGGAGGAGCAGGACGTCCTGCTGGAGCAGGCGGACCTGCTCGTCGGTGGCGTCGTCGCGGAGGTAGGTGACCACCTCCACCCGCTCCTCGATCCGCTCGATCGCCCGGCGGATGTTGTGCGCCGTGAGCCCGAAGAGCGCCACCACGAAGAGGGAGAACGCCACCGCCACCACCGAGAGGAGGGTGAGCAGCGGCGAGCGCCGGAAGGCGGAGAGGGCTTCGCGAAGTGCGTACGGCATGGGTCAGATCCGCTCGGGGACTGCGGGGATGGCGGGCGCGGCGGCGGCGGCGGAGTCGAACACGACCGTCCCGTGGCTCATCTCGATCACCCGGTACTCCGGGTGGGCGCGGACCAGATCCAGGTCGTGCGTCGCCATGAGCACCGTCATCCCCATCGCGTTGATCTCGCGGAACAGGTCGAAGACCCCCCGCGCCGCCCAGGCGTCCAGGTTCCCGGTCGGCTCGTCAGCGAGGAGGACCACCGGGTCGTTCGCCAGGGCGCGCGCCACGGCCACCCGCTGCCGCTCCCCGCCCGAGAGCTCGTCCGGATAGGCGCGGGCCTTGGCGGCGAGGCCCACCTGGGCGAGGAGCCGGGCCACGCGCGGCGCGATGGTGGCACGCTTGGCCCCGGTGACCTCCAGCGCGAAGGCCACGTTCTCCTCCGCGGTGCGGTCGTGGAGGAGGCGGAAGTCCTGAAAGACCACGCCCAGCCTGCGGCGCAGCTTCGGGATCTCACGCTGGCGCAGCTTCACGGAGGAGAAGCCCGAGACGCGCACCTCGCCCGAGGTGGGGCGCTCCGCCATCATCAGGAGGCGGAGGATCGTCGACTTCCCTGCGCCGGAGTGCCCCGTGAGGAAGGCGAACTCCCCCTTGCGCAGGTGGAAGGTGACGTCGTCGAGGGCCGCTCCGGAGCGCGGGTATTCCTTGCGTACGGAGACGAGTCGGATCACGGGAAGAATGCCGCTTCGGAGGGGGATCTGGGGACGGGGACGAAAGTTATCTACGCCGCCCCCCGCTGTCAAAGCCCGCGAGGCGGACCGCCAGGAGGAGCGCCTCCTTCATGGAGGAGGGGTCGGCCACGCCGCGGCCGGCGATGTCGAGCGCCGTCCCGTGGTCCGGCGAGGTGCGGGGGAAGGGGAGCCCCAGCGTCACGTTGACGCCGCTCCCGAAGGCCGCCGTCTTGAAGGCCGCCATCCCCACGTCGTGGTAGGGAGCCACCACCGCGTCGAACTCGCCGCGCACCGCGCGGGTGAACACGGTGTCCGCGGGGACCGGCCCCGTGGCCGCGATCCCCTCGCCGCGCAGCGCCTCCAGCGCCGGGGCCATCACGCGCGCCTCCTCGTCGCCGAAGAGGCCGCCGTCCGAGGCGTGGGGGTTCACCGCGCAGAGGGCGATGCGGGGCTCCGCGATCCCCCACGCGCGGCGGAGCGCCGCGTGGGTGAGCCGGGCCTGCCGGACCAGGAGGTCGGGCGAGAGCGCGGCGGGGACGTCGCGCAGGGCGAGGTGCGTGGTCGCCAGGACCACGCGAAGAGGGCCGCCGAGCGCGGTGCGCTCGGCGGCCATCATCATCGCCACGTCGGGGACGCCCGCCAGCTCGCGGAGCATCTCGGTGTGGCCGGGGAAGCGCCACCCCCCGGCGTGGAAGGCCGCCTTGTCCAGCGGGGCCGTGACCAGCGCGTCCGCCCCCCCGGCCAGCGCCAGCGCGGTCGCGCGGCGC
>DASYWD010000515.1 GCA_035936415.1 Longimicrobiaceae bacterium | reverse complement strand
GCGGGCGGGCGGTTCCGACGGAGCCGCCCGCCCGGTGAGATGCCTGCGCCTTGACAGGGGCCTCCCGAACGTTTACATTTGGGACTGCAGCAAGCGAATACGGCCTCGCGGCCCGAACACCAGAGTGCGAAGCGGACCTGGGATGCTACTGTCCCGGGTCCTTTTTGTTTGCCCGGAAACGCCCGATGCGGGGGGCGATCATGCCCGCAGATCACAGACGGTCGGTGAGTACGGAGATACCGCACCTCGACAGTCGGTAACAAACAAGGGAGTTACGGTATGCGTACCACCGGAACCGTGAAGTGGTTCAACGACGACAAGGGCTTCGGCTTCATCACGCCCGAGGACGGCCAGAAGGACTGCTTCGTCCATCACAGCGCCATCCAGGGGAGCGGCTTCAAGTCGCTGTCCGAGGGCGAGAAGGTCGAGTTCGACGTGGTCCAGGGCCAGAAGGGCCCCGCCGCCGAGAACGTCGTCCGCGTCGGCTGAGCCGCACGGCACGGCCTGACGGATCGGGAGCCGTCTCCGGATGGGGACGGCTCTTTTCATTGCTGCCGTCGAAGGCAGGCTACAGGAAAGACGGGAAGAGCACGTGAGCCGAATGAGACTGATGGAAGGAGGCGCCGGCGCGACCGCGCTGGTGTGCCTCTACTGCGGAGCCGAGACCGAGTCGAAGCCGCCCTACGAGGTGATGTACTGCGACTGCCGCAGCGTCCGCGACGGCTGCGACGCGGTGTCGCGCCCCACGCTCCCCTCCGTGGGACGGGCCGCCTAGCCGAGCCTGTTCCGGAGCCGCGGCGCGCCGCGGCGGGATGCGACGGTGGAGGCGAGGGCCCCGGGGATCCCCGGGGCCCTTTTGGGTACCCCCGTGCCGGGCCGCATCGCGCCGAAGCTTCCCCCCATGCGGAGGGAATGCTACCTTGCTGCCGGACGGACCCCCACCACGCCTCCACCAGGCAACCAGCCGCATGCGGATCTCCACCCGGCTCGCCCTCGTCCTGGGGGCCTCCTTCGCCGTCATCATGCTCTCGTACGCCGCCATCACGCTGGAGCAGCGGGTGCAGCTTCTCCGCGATGCGCTCATCGGCGAAACGGAGACGCTCGCTTCCACGCTCCGGATCGTCACCGACAACGCGGTGCGCGACCGCCGCTTCCGCGACCTGGACCGGGTCTTCCAGGACGTGGTGGGCGACCCGGAGACGATCGTGGCGGCGGTCACGGACGACCGCGGGCGGGTCCTGGCGGGCGGGGCCACCGGCGACCCGGCGTGCCTGCGGAGCATCCAGCGGCGGGCGGGGGCGGACCCCGTGGGCGTCCGCGGGTGGGCGGACTGCGGGATGCGGGTGCGCTGGGTGGCGCTCCCGGCGGACGCGCCGGCGGCCCGCGTGCTGGTCGCGCGGCGGGCGAGCCTCATCGAGCGCGAGGTGGCGGACACCCGGCTGCGCCTTTCCGTGCTCACCGTGATGCTCGCTGCGGCCACGGCGCTCATCGTCCACCTCCTCCTGCGCCGCACGCTCTCCCTTCCCCTGGGGGAGATCCTGCGGGGGATCCGCGCGCTGGGCGGGCCCCACCCGCCGGAGCCCATCCGCCTGGGCCCCGGGGCGGGGGAGCTGCAGCACCTGGCGGAGACCTTCAACGCCATGGTGACGGAGCTGGACGCGCGGGAGCGCCGCCTGGTCCAGGAGACGGAGGAGCGGGTGGCGCTGGAGCGGCGTCTGCGGGAGGCGGAGAAGTTCGCGGTGGTCGGGCGCGTCTCCGGCGGCCTGGCGCACGAGCTGGGCTCGCCGCTGGCGGTCATCGCCATGCGCGCCGACGCCGTGGCGACCGAGCCGGGGGCGAGCGAGGCGGCCCGCCGCAACGCGGAGGGGATCGCCGCCGAGGTGAAGCGGATCACCCAGCTCATCGAGGGGCTGCTCCACGTGGGACGCCGACGGGGGATCCGGCCGGCGCCGGTGGATCTCCGGGAGGTGGTCGCGGGGGCGGTGGAGCAGGTGGACGCACGAGCACGCGCGGCGGGAGTGGAGCTGGAGGTCCGAGCCCCGGAGGAGGCCGTGGTGGTGCACGGGCAGGCCACCCTGCTCAGCCACGTGATGCTCAACCTGCTGCGCAACGCGGTGCAGGCGATGGCGGCGGGTCCGGGAGCGGGGCGGCGGCTCACCGTGGCGGTGGAGCGCAGCGGGAGCGAGGCGCGCGTGGTGGTGGAGGACAACGGCCCGGGGATCGCGCCCGGCGACCTGGCCCACGTCTTCGAGCCCTTCTACACCACGAAGGACGTGGGGGAAGGGACGGGGCTGGGACTGGCGGTGAGCCGGGGGATCGTCGAGGAGCACGGCGGGTCCATCGCGCTGGAGGCCCCCTCCGGCGGGGGGGTGCGGGCGACCGTCTCCCTCCCCGCCGGCCGGGTCCCGGCCGCCGAGGAGGTGCACCCGTGAGCGGGGCGGAGGCACGCGAGCGGGTGCTCCTGGTGGAGGACGACGACTCGCTCCGCGCCCTGGTGTGCGAGGTGCTGGAAGCGAACGGCTATCACGTGGCCGCCGCCGCCAACGCGCGCGAGGCGCTGGAGACGCTGCAGAGCCAGGCGGTGGACCTGGTGGTCACCGACCTGATGATGCCCGGCATGCGCGGCGAGGAGCTGCTGGCGGAGGTCCGCGGCGCGTTCCCCGAGATCCCCGTGATCGCGGTGACCGCCTTCGGCTCCATCGAGGGGGCGGTGGCGCTGACCCGCGCCGGGGCGGCGGACTACCTCACCAAGCCGTTCGGCACCCCGGCGCTCCTGGCCGCGGTGGCGCGGGTGCTGGAAGAGTCGCGCTCCCGGCGCGAGCAGGCGCGCGCGCGCCGGACGGCGGGAGGGTACCTGGCGGGACTCATCGGCAGGAGCCGACCCATGGTCCGGCTCTTCGAGCGCGTCGCCCGCATCGCCCGGTCGCCCGCCTCGGTGCTCATCACGGGCGAGACGGGGACGGGGAAGGAGCTCTTCGCCCACGCGCTGCACCGGGCCAGCGGTCGCGGCTCCTTCGTACCGGTGAACTGCGGGGCGATCCCCGAGCACCTCATCGAGTCGGAGCTGTTCGGCCACGTGCGCGGGGCGTTCACCAACGCCGACCGCGACCGGGTGGGGCTGGTGCAGGCCGCCGACGGCGGCACGCTCTTCCTGGACGAGGTGGCCGAGCTGCCGCTCCACCTGCAGCCCAAGCTGCTGCGGTTCCTCCAGTCCGGCGAGTTCCGGCGGGTGGGCGACGTGGAGACGCGGCACTCGGACGCCCGGGTAGTCGCCGCGACGCACCGGGAGCTGGAGCAGCGGATCCGCGACGGCGCCTTCCGCGAGGACCTTTACTACCGGATCCACGTGCTCCGGCTGGAGATCCCCGCGCTCCGGGAGCGTGCCACCGACATCCCCCTCCTGGCGGAGCGCTTCCTGGCCGAGTTCGCCGAGCGCGAGGGGAGGGAGGAGATGCGCTTCTCCCCCGCCGCGCTCTCCGCGCTGGTCGCCTATTCCTGGCCCGGCAACGTCCGCGAGCTGCGCAACGTGGTGGAGCGCGCGGCCGTGCTCGCCCACTCCGCGGAGGTGAGCCCGGAGGACCTCCCCTCCGAGCTGGCGGTGGCGGGGCTGCGCAACGAGCGGGTCCGCGCCGCCGCGGAGCGGCATCTCACCCTGGCCGAGCTGGAGCGCGAGTACACGCTGGAGGTGCTCCGGCGCTGCGGCGGGAACCGGTCCCGCGCCGCGGAGGAGCTGGGGGTCCCCCGCCGCACGCTCTACCGCCGCCTGGAAGAGTACGGGCTCCTCCCCCAGGCCGACCGGGCCTGACCGGCAGCGCGGCGCCTGTCGTACGGGCCAGCAGGCTGTCCCAGGCATGTCCCACCCCTCCCCCGCTCCCTCCCTTCCGCCGTAACCATATGATCCGCAACTGGATGCGGAGTCGCACCGGCATTCGCCCGGAACGACCCTGAGCCAATGTGGCACAGCGGGCGCGGGGGCGCGTGGCGTGCCGTTTTGATCTAAATGGTTCGGTGGCATGCGCTTACCCGAGCGTGCCGTGGCGGGCTTGGCGCTTGCCCTGCTCCGGGGCACGACACGATCAGCACTTCCGCTGCATCCAGTGTCGCTCCTTCCGACAACGGCACCCCGGTCGCGAGGCCGGTCCGCAAAGCCGGGGATCTCGGTAGAACCCGAGATAGTCCAGCTACCGAAGAAGGGTCACTCCGGCCGGTCGCCGGGAACCCAACTGTCGTAGGAGACACCTCCATGAAGAAGCTCGCCTTCCTCCCTCTCGCCGTACTGGCGTTCACCGCCTGCTCCGACCTCGCGAACCCGGTCACGGCTCCCGAGTCGGGCTCGTTCGGGGTCGCCAGCCCCATGACGCTCCTGAACGCCCAGATCGTCATCAGCACGGGCGGGGCCGCCGGCTACCGCTCGAGCGGACCGGGCAACAACGGCAAGGGGGAGTGCTTCTCCTCGTCGAGCAGGAAGACGAACTGGGTCGTGATGCCCGGCTTCTGGCGCAACCCGGAGGACAACACCACTTCCGACAAGCCGCACGCGCAGTGCTACGGCAGCGGTGGAGGCGAGGTCCTCGACTTCCAGATGTTCGTCAATTGGGTACTGCCGAGCAGCGGAAGCCAGAACCTCAACTTCCAGGGGTTCGCCGGAGAAGACGCCGAGACCGGGGAGATGGTGCTCACGGAGGCGGTCACGGCGGCCGTGCACTACAACGCGCAGAAGAAGACGACCAAGGGAAGCGGCGGCTTCACCTACGAGGGGTGGACGATCGACTTCTCGACGATCAACACGACCGGCAACCTGCTCGCCAACCAGACGCTGCAGCACACGGCCTGCCACGCGACGATCGGGTGCAGGCCGGTGCTGCTCGACTGGAGCGCCGACTGAGGCAGTGGCCGTATCCGGGCTCCAAGGTCAGAACCGCCCCCAGCCGCCGATGGCTGGGGGCGGTTTCGTTTGGAGGATGCTCTGCGGAAACCCCCTGGGGCGCCGCGCGGGTGTGGCGCCGATCCAATCGTGTCCCAGCCGTGTCCCACCCCGCCCGGTGGCCGGGAAACGCCGTAAAGCAGGATGTTGCAAGGGGTTACGCCGGGTTCTGGCTGACGACTCGAAAAGTTGGGCCACACTGGCACATCCGCCTCCGATGCCGACCTGGCTTCGTCGGACGCAAGATGATGTACGACAACAGTTTAGTCATTGCGGTGGTGCGAGGAACGCCACCTGCCTTATCCCCCTCCGAGCGCCCCCGCCGACCGGCCCCCGCCGCTCCGGGATCCCGCTCGCTGGCAGCTCGACTCCCTCCGACAAAGGCACCCCGGCCGCGAGGCCGGTCCGCAAAGCCACGGGTCTCTCCGAGACGGCCGGGCTACCGAAGAAGGGCGCCACCGGCGCAACGGCCGGGAACCCCTCATGTCGAAGGAGACGGTCATGAAGCGTTTCGCAGTCCTCCCCCTCGCGGTGGTGCTGGCCAGCGCCGCATGCCAGGTGGACGCTCCCACCGCCCCGCCCGCGGTCAGGGAGAGCCCGAAGTCCCCCCCGTCCGAATCCGTGTCCGACTTCGCATCCGCCGCGGACGACGCGGTCGCCCGGATCCTCCCGGCGCTGGACGACCCGGGCGTCGCAGCCCAGCTCGGACCCATGCTGTCCGCGCTCAGCCTCAACCTCCAGGCGGGCCGCCTGCCGCAGGCGCAGGCGCAGCTCACGGCGGCGAGAGCGGTGCTGGACCGGGCGGGCGACCTGAAAGATGGAGGAACCATCGATCTCGTGCTGGTCCGCGCCGGTCAGATCATCAGCGGTGACGCCGAGTAGCACCACGGGCGGTGGAGCCCGGGCCCGGATCTCCACCTCGTCGCAGGCTTACCCTCTTCTCTTGCCAACGATCATGTACAATCCCCGAGTCGGGCGCGCTGCGCGTACGTTCTGGATGGCCGGTCTCGTGATCTCCGCCGGGATGGCGTCCGTGGCTTTCTCCCCTGCTCCCGCCGCCGCGCAGAGCAGCGATCCGAACCTGATCCACGCGTGCTACGTGCCCTCCACGGGGGCGGTGTACCGCATCAAGACCAGGAACGCGCCCCAGAAGTGCACGGACGGCAAGCACATCGAGTTCAGCTGGAACATGCAGGGGATCCAGGGGCCGGCCGGCCCGCAGGGTCTCCAGGGCGAAGCCGGTCCGCAGGGACCTGCCGGCGCCGACGGTGCGATGGGGCCTGCCGGTCCCGCGGGTGCGGCCGGTGCAGCCGGTCCACAGGGGCCCGCCGGTCCTGCCGGCGCGGACGGCGCTGTCGGCCCGCAGGGCCCGAAGGGGGACACGGGCGACGTCGGCCCGGCTGGTCCCACCGGCGCGAAGGGTGACACGGGAGACACCGGCCCGGCCGGCCCCGCTGGTCCCAGGGGCGACAAGGGGGACACCGGCGAGGCCGGCGCCACCGGTCCTCAGGGTCCCGCCGGTCCGCAGGGCGAGGTCGGCCCGCAGGGCCCGAAGGGCGACAAGGGCGACACCGGCGAGACGGGTGCGGCCGGCCCGGCCGGCCCCGCAGGCCCGCAGGGCGAGATCGGTCCGCAGGGTCCGAAGGGCGACACGGGCGACGTCGGTCCCGCCGGCCCGAAGGGCGACACGGGCGAGACCGGCGCGCAGGGCCCGGCCGGTCCCGCCGGCGTAGTCGGCTCGGTGACGGTGGTGCAGGGCAACCTGGTCACGGTCGCGGGTCTTTCGAACGGAAACCGCTCGACGGCGTCGACCGCGGTCTGCACGACCGGCAAGCTGCTCGGCGGCGGCGTGGAGGTCACGGGGGGCTCGCTCGCGGTGGCGACGTCCTTCCCCTCGAACGCCACGACGTGGAGCGCCAACGTGATCTCCTTCGGGGCGAACCAGAACGGGACGGTGCGGGCGTACGCGCTCTGCGGCCAGTAACGGACGGCCCGGACAGGTGAAGCTCACCCCCTGCGCGGTGTACCGCGCAGGGGGTGATTCGCTTTGAGGGCCCGGGCGCCGGCCCTACTGCCGGGCGGGGGAAGTGCTCACGATCCGGGCCGACTCGATGTAGTCCAGCCGCGGGAACTCCCGCTGGAGGTACGCGTTCCCCTCCGCGAAGATGCGCGACTGGTCGGGGCCGCTCCCGCGGGGCGGCCCCTCGCCGTAGCTCCGCCACAGGTTCTCCACCACGTCCATCCCCTCCACCACCTCGCCGATGGGCGCGAAGCCCTGCGAGTCGAGGAACAGGTTGTCGCCGTAGTTGACGAAGAGCTGGGTGGTGCGCGTGTTCGGCCCCGACGTAGCGAAGGTGACGAAGCCGCGGCGGTTGCTCTTCACCACCGGGTCGTCGGGAATGGCCCGCTCGCGCCACGCCGCCGACACCTGCGGATCGCCGCTGATCCCGAACTGCACCATGAAGCGGTCCACCACCCGGAAGAAGCGCGTGTCGTCGTAGAAGCCCATGCGTACCAGGTGGTACAGGCGGTCGACTCCGTTCGGCGCCCACGCCCGGTGCGCCTCCACCACGAAGGGCCCCCGGCTGGTCTCGAAGCGCACGCGGAAGGTCTCGGGGGCGGGAGCCTCGATCCTCCCCTCGGGGTGCAGGAGCGGCGAGCGCCGGGCGCAGGCGCCAAGCAGGGCGGGGAGCAGGGCCGCGAGCCCCAGCGCCGCCGCGCCCCGGACGAGGGCGCCCCTCCCGAGCCGGGCGGTGCGCCGCGCGAACGGCGGACCGTCCGTGGTGCGATCCTGGATACGAGCAGGCATCTCTTCCTCCTCCTGGGTGCGTGCGTGGAGGGCGGGGCGTCCGGGTGTGGTCTCGGCCGCCGCAAGCGTTCCCAGGCGTACAGTAGCACGTTGCCTGGCGGAAAACGAGCCCTACGGCCCCCCGGGGGGCGGTAGGACATTTTTGCATCCCGGAAAGCGGGGGGCGTCCGCCGTCCGGCGCAACGAGTGTTGACATAGGGGTGGGGGGTATGTAGATTGGTCCTCGTGGATTGTTCCACGGCACCTCACACGAGGAGGACACGATGGAGCGCACGACGATTGCGATCACCGGAACGAGCTGCGGGCACTGCGTGGCCGGGAGGCGGCAATGAGCCCTACGGACTGGCTGGTGATCGCGGCGGGGCTCGCCGCCATCGGGTGGGTGAACTGGTACTTTTTCTTCGCCGGGCGGACCTCCGCGCAGGCGGCGGTGGCCGAGGGCGGGGTGCAGGAGGTCACCGTCACGGTGCGCGGCGGCTACGAGCCCGCCCACCTGCGGGTGAAGCGGGGGACCCCGGTGCGCCTGGTCTTCGACCGGCAGGAGACCTCCGGGTGCTCGGAGGAGGTGGTGATCCCGGAGTTCGGGATCCGGAAGTTCCTCCCGGCCCACAGGAAGACGGCGGTCGAGTTCACCCCGGAGCGGGAGGGGAGCTTCGACTTCACCTGCGGCATGAGCATGCTGCGCGGCAGGCTCACCGTGGAAGCGTAAGGAGAGCGGACCATGGCGACGAGAACGGAGGCGGAGCGGCGGGGGGGCACGGCGGCCCTCCCGCACCCGGGCGGGGACGGCCGCGGCGCCGCGGCGAAGGTGACCATCCCGGTGTCCGGGATGACGTGCGCCGCCTGCTCCGGCCGCGTGCAGCGGACGCTGGAGAAGCAGCCCGGGGTGCAGGGGGCGAACGTCAACCTGATGCTCAAGAACGCCACGGTGGACTTCGACCCGGCGGCGACGAGCCCCGACGCGCTGGTGGAGGCGATCCGCTCCACCGGCTACGGGGCGGAGCTGGCCCGGCCGGACCAGACCGCCTTCCAGGAGCAGGAGGTGCAGGACCGCGCGCAGGAGGAGGAGTTCCGGGAGCTGCGCCTGAAGGCGTCGGTGAGCTTCGTCGCGGCGCTGGTGTCGATGGTGGTGTCCATGCCGCTCATGGCGGCGGGGGAGCACGGGAGCCACGGGATCACCGTGGATCCTTTCATGCGCTGGGCGATGGAGTGGCTGAGCCCGGTCCTGGAGGACGCCCTGCCGTGGCTCTACCGCGTGCCGGCCCCCGTCCTCTCCTACGGTCTCCTGGTGCTCACGCTGGGCGTGATGGCCTGGGCGGGGCGGCACTTCTTCACCCGGGCGTGGGCGGCCTTCCGCCACCACTCCGCGGACATGAACACCCTGGTGGCGGTGGGGACCGGGGCGGCCTTCCTGTACTCGGTGGCGGCCACGGTGGCGCCCGGGTTCTTCGTCGCCCGCGGCGTGGCGCCGGACGTGTACTACGAGGCGGTGCTCTTCATCATCGCGCTCATCCTCCTGGGGAACGCCATGGAGGCGCGCGCCAAGCGGCAGACCTCGGCGGCGCTCCGGTCGCTGGCGAACCTGCAGCCCAAGACCGCACGCGTCCTCCGCGGCGGCGCGGAGACCGACGTGCCCACGGAGGAGGTGCGCCACGGCGACGTGGTGGTGGTCCGCCCCGGGGAGCGGGTCCCGGTGGACGGCGAGATCGTCTCCGGGAGCAGCGCGGTGGACGAGTCCATGCTCACCGGCGAGTCTCTCCCGGTGCGCAAGGAGGCCGGCGACCGGGTGATCGGCGGCACCATCAACCGGACCGGCGCGTTCCGCTACCGGGCCACCACGCTCGGCGCGGACAGCGTGCTCGCGCAGATCGTGAAGCTGATGCGCGAGGCGCAGGGCTCGCGCGCCCCCATCCAGCGGCTGGCGGACCGGATCAGCGCGGTGTTCGTCCCCATCGTGCTCTCCATCGCCATCGCCACCTTCGTGGTGTGGTTCGTGACGGTGGACGCGGCGCCCGCGGTGCGGGCCTTCGCGGCGACGGTGGCGGTGCTGATCATCGCCTGCCCGTGCGCCATGGGGCTGGCCGTCCCCACGGCGGTGATGGTCTCCACGGGGAAGGGCGCCGAGGCCGGCGTGCTGATCAAGGGCGGCGAAGCGCTGCAGCGGGCCCGCGACGTGGGCACGGTGGTGCTCGACAAGACGGGGACCGTGACCGAGGGGAGGCCCACTGTGACGGAGCTGGCGCTCGCGCCGGGCGCCCGGGGCGAGGTGGTGGCCTCCGAGGAGGAGCTGCTCCGCCTGGCGGCCTCGCTGGAGGCCTCGTCCGAGCACCCGCTGGCCGACGCCATCGTGCAGCACGCGCGGGAGCGCGGGATCGCGCTGTGGACGGCGGAGGGCTTCGAGGCGGTGACCGGGCGCGGCGCGGTGGGCGTCGTGGATGGGCGGGCGATCGCCATCGGCAACGCGCTGCTGATGGACGACTACGCGGTCCGGACGGACCCGCTGCGCGGCGACGCGGAGCGGCTGGCGGAGCAGGCCAAGACGCCCATGTACGTGGCGGTGGACGGCCGGCTCGCGGGGCTGGTGGCGGTGGCGGACCCCGTCAGGGAGAGCTCGCGCTCGGCCGTCGCGCGGATGAAGGGGATGGGGCTGGAGGTGGTGATGCTCACCGGCGACAACCGCCGCACCGCCGAGGCGGTGGCGCGCGAGGCGGGGGTGGACCGCGTGGTCGCCGAGGTCCTCCCCGAGGGGAAGGTGGCCGAGGTGAAGCGCCTCCAGGGGGAGGGGAAGATCGTGGCGATGGTGGGCGACGGGATCAACGACGCGCCCGCGCTCGCCCAGGCGGACGTGGGGGTCGCCATCGGCACCGGGACGGACGTCGCCATGGAGGCGAGCGACGTGACCCTCGTGCGCGGCAACCTGCACGGGGTGGCGTCGGCCATCGAGCTGTCGCGGCGCACCATGCGGACGATGAAGCAGAACCTGTTCTGGGCCTTCGTCTACAACGTGATCGGGATCCCCATCGCCGCGGGGGTGCTGTACCCGTTCTTCGGAGTGCTGCTCTCTCCGATCCTGGCGAGCGCGGCCATGGCCTTCAGCTCGGTGAGCGTGGTCACCAACAGCCTCCGCCTCCGGCGGATCCGGCTGGCGTAGCGGGGGCGCCGGGCCGCCTCCCCGTGGCGGCCCGGCAGGTCTTGCACATGGGACGGTGCGGCATGGACGAGCACAGGCACGACCACACCCACGGCTCGCACGGCGCCCCCGGGGCGCCCGTGGAGCCGGGATACCCGGAGCACCCCGAGGTGCCGCACACGGGCGGGCACCCGGACGGCCACGGCGCGCACGGGGGACACGGCGGGCACGACAAGCACGCCGGGCACAGCGCGGAGATGTTCCGGGACAAGTTCTGGGTCACGCTGCTGCTCACGATCCCAACGCTGATCTGGGGGCACATGCTCCAGTCGGCGCTCGGATACCATGCCCCCGCGTTCCCCGGCTCGCACTGGATCCCGGCGGTCTTCGGCACCGCGGTCTTCCTGTACGGCGGCCGGGTCTTCATCCAGGGGGCGGTCCGGGAGCTTCGCGACCGGCTCCCGGGGATGATGACGCTGATCTCGCTCGCCATCCTGGTGGCGTTCGTCTTCAGCGCCGCCGTGACGCTGGGCTTCCCCGGGATGCCGCTCTGGGAGGAGCTGGCCACCCTGGTCGCCATCATGGTGCTGGGGCACTGGATCGAGATGCGCTCCATTACCCAGGCGCAGGGCGCGCTCCGGGAGCTGGCGAAGCTGCTCCCCAACACCGCCGTGCGCGTGGTGGGCGACCGGACGGAGGAGGTGCCGATCCCGGAGCTGCGCGAGGGCGACGTGGTCCTGGTGCGCCCCGGCGCCGCCGTCCCCGCCGACGGCGAGGTGGTCGCCGGCTCCAGCGCCGTGAACGAGGCGATGCTCACCGGCGAGTCCCGGCCGGTGCGGAAGGACGAGGGCGACCCCGTGATCGCCGGGACCACCAACGGGGAGGGGTCGCTCCGGGTGCGCGTGACCGGGACCGGCGAGTGGACCACGCTCGCGGGGATCATGCGGCTGGTGGAGCAGGCGCAGGGCTCGCGCTCGCGCGCCCAGGCGCTGGCCGACCGCGCCGCCTTCCACCTCACCTGGATCGCGCTCGCATCCGGCGTCCTCACGCTGGTGGCGTGGCTCGTGGCGCGGGCGGAGCCGGCGTTCGCCATTGAGCGGATGGTGACCGTGCTGGTGATCGCCTGCCCCCACGCCCTGGGGCTGGCGGTGCCGCTGGTGGTGGCGATCTCCACCACGGTGGGCGCGCGCGGAGGGCTGCTGGTGCGCGACCGGCGGGGGCTGGAGGAGGCCCGCAGGCTCCAGGCGGTGGTGTTCGACAAGACGGGCACGCTCACCCTGGGCGAGCACCGGGTGGTGGACGTGGCGGCCGCGGACGGGACCTCCCCGGACGAGGCGCTGCGGCTCGCCGCGGCGGTGGAGTGCGACTCCGAGCACCCGGTGGCGCGTGCGGTGGTGCGGAGCGCGGAAGAGCGGGGCCTCACCGTCCCCCCGGCGGTGGGCTTCGAGGCCATCCCGGGGCACGGGGTCCGCGCACAGGTGGAGGGGCGCGACTTCCAGGTGGGCGGGCCCAACCTCCTGCGCAGGGTGGGGGTGGAGCTCCCGCCCTCGCTCCGCGACGCGGCGGACCGGGCCGCCGGGGCGGGGCGCTCGTCCGTCTACCTGCTGGAAGGGGAGCGCGTGCTGGCGGGGTTCGCCACGGCGGACGCGGTCCGGCCGGAGTCGCGCGAGGCGGTGCGGCGGCTCCACGACGCCGGGATCGAGGTGGTGATGCTCACGGGCGACTCCCGCGCCGTTGCGGAGGCGGTGGCAGCGGAGCTGGGGATCGACACGGTGTTCGCCGAGGTGCTCCCGGAACACAAGGCCGAGCGGATCCGCGAGATCCAGGCGCGCGGGAAGCGCGTGGCGATGGTGGGCGACGGCGTGAACGACGCCCCCGCGCTCCTCACGGCGGACGTCGGCGTGGCGATCGGCGCCGGGACCGACGTGGCGGTGGAGGCGGGCGACGTGGTGCTGGTGCGGAGCGACCCGCGCGACGTCGCCCGGATCGTGGAGCTGTCGAAGGCCACCTACCGCAAGATGGTGCAGAACCTCTGGTGGGCGGCCGGCTACAACGTGGTGGCGATCCCCCTGGCGGCCGGGGTGGCGTACCGCTGGGGTGTGGTGCTCTCGCCCGCCATGGGCGCGGTGCTGATGTCGCTCAGCACGGTGATCGTCGCCGTGAACGCGCAGCTCCTGCGGAGGGCGGCGCCGTGACCGGCCGCCCGCGCCGTCGGGAACTCCCCCACGCAGCCGCCGGGATCTTCCGCTTGAGCCTTCCGGCGTGCGGGGTTAGGTTACGTCCCATGCGGATCCGCTCCCGTCCCCTGGTCGCGCTCCTGGCGCTCCTGCTCCTCGTGGTCACCACGGCCGAGGGGGCATGGGCCGCCGCGTGCTCACCGGAGGGGGGGCGGTCGCCGTCTGCGGCTGCCGCGGAGGCCCCGTCGGCGGACCCGGAGTGCCCCATGGGCGACGCCGGGACGCAGCCGTCCCACGGCTCCGACGACGCCCGGCCGGACGCGCCGGCCTGCCCCCTCTTCGCGATCGGCGGCGCCGGCTCCTGCATGCCGGTCCCCCTGCCGGCGCGGTCCGTGGCCTGGGCGGAGCTCTCCGCCCGGGGCACTGCGCCCTTCCCGGCCGCCGAGGCCGTCCCCGCCCGTCTCCCCACCCCCCCGCCGTTCCACCCCCCGAAGGCGTAGCCTCCTCACGCCGGACACCCGTCCGGCCCGGTTCCAGACGTCGTCCCGAACTGAAACCACACCCGGGGAATCCGCCGCGGGGCGCGCCGTGCGCCCGCCGGATTCCGGAGGAGAGCCACGCTTTGAAGACACCCCTCGTCCGGGGCCTGCTCCTGTGCACGCTGGCCGCCCCCGCGGCGGCGCAGGGAGCGCCCGCACCCGTTCCCACGCGCCCCGCGGCGCAGGCGCCGCCCGGCGCGCCCGACACCGCCGGGGTGGACGGG
>DASYWD010000514.1 GCA_035936415.1 Longimicrobiaceae bacterium | reverse complement strand
GCCCACCCGCTCCACCCCCAGCACCTCCGCCCAGACCTTCGCCAGGATCTCTTCCGCAGCGGTCCGCGGCGCGGCCGGGACCCCGCCCGACGGCGCCCCGCGGGCAGGCGCGGGGAGGGCGCGGCGGTCCACCTTCCCGTGGCCGGTCAGCGGGAGCGCATCGAGGAGCACGATGGCCGAGGGGACCATGTAGCGGGGGAGCCGCTCGCCCAGGCGGGCGACGAGGTCGGCCGCAGCGGGCGCGGCGCCCGCCTCCGGCACCACGTAGGCCACGAGCCGCTTCTCCCCCGGTTCGTCCTCCCGCGCCAACACCACCGTCTCCCGCACGCCGGGCAGCGCCCGGAGGGCGGCCTCGATCTCCCCCGGCTCGATGCGGAAGCCGCGCACCTTCACCTGGTGGTCCGTGCGTCCCAGGAACTCGACCGTCCCGTCCTCCCTCCACCGCACGCGGTCGCCGGTGCGGTACAGGCGCCCTCCGCCGGGCCCGAAGGGGTCGGGAACGAACCTCTCCGCAGTCAGCTCCGGGCGCCCCAGATAGCCGCGCGCCACCCCCGCTCCGCCCACGTGCAGCTCGCCCGGCACGCCGACGGGGACGGGCTGCATCCTCCCGTCCAGGACGTAGAGGCGGACGTTGGCGAGCGGGCGCCCGATCACCGGCACCGCGCCCGCCACCCCCACCTCGCACAGCGAGGCGTCCACGGTGCACTCGGTGGGGCCGTAGAGGTTGTAGAACCTCCGGCCCGCGTCCCCCGCCAGGCGCCGCCACGTGGCTTCGTCGATCGCCTCTCCGGCCACCAGCACGTCGGTGGGCGCCGCTTCCGGACCGTCCAGCAGCCCGTCGGCCAGCAGCAGCCGGAGCTGCGCGGGGGTGCAGTCGAGCACCTCCACCTCGTGCTCCCGCAGGTACCGCGCGAAGGCGGGGCCGTCGTAGCGCACCTCCTCGGGGAGGATCTCCAGCGTGCTCCCGGAGAGGAGCTGCACGATCTGCTTGACGGTGGTGTCGAACGTGAACGCCCCGTTCATGCCGACCCGCGGAGGCCGCTCCACGCCCCGTCGATCGTAGACCGCGCGCCGGAGCGCGGCGGCCAGGTTGACCACCGAGCGGTGCTCCACCATGACCCCTTTGGGGCGGCCCGTGGAGCCGGAAGTGTAGATCACGTACGCCAGGCTCTCCGGACCCGCGCCGCCCTCCAGGCGTTCCGCGCTCTCTGCGGCCAGCTCCGCCCGGCCGCCGTCCAGGGAGAGCGCCTCCGCGCGGGAGGCCGTGAGCGCCCCCGCGGCGCGCCCCCGGGTGAGGACCACGGGCGCGGCGCACTCCTCCAGCACGTAGGAGATGCGCTCGGGGGGGTGCGCCGGGTCCAGAGGAACGTACGCCCCCCCGGCCTTCCAGACCGCGAGGAGCGCGAGGATCATCTCCGTCCCCCGCTCCATGCACACCCCCACGCGGCTCTCCGGCCCCACGCCCCGGGCGCGCAGGACGCGCGCGAGCTGGTTCGACCGGCGGTCCAGCTCGGCGAAGGTGAGCGCCTCCTCCCGGAACGCCACGGCCACGGCGCCGGGCGTGCGCGCCGCCTGGGCCTCGAAGAGCCGGTGCAGCGCCTCCCCCGCGGGCACCTCCGCCTCCGTCCGGTTGAAGCCGTGGACGATCCGGCGCTCCTCCTCCGGGGCGAGGAGCGGGAGGTCGTCCACCGGCGTGCGCGGGGAGGCCAGCGCCCCCTCCAGGAGCCGCTCGAAGTGCGCCGCCATCCGCCGGACCGTGGCCGGCTCGAAGAGCGCCGCGTCGTACTCCCACGCCCCCGAAAACCCCTCCGGAGACTCCTCCATGGAGAGCAGGAGGGCGAACTTCGCCGCCCCGCGCTCCACGCTCCCGCGCCGCACACCGAGGCCGGGGAGCTCGAAGGGCTCCCCGGCCTCGGTGTGCAGGGCGAACATCACCTGGGCGAGGGAGCCTTCCTCGTCGCGCCCGGCGCGGAGGGCGGCCACCACTTGCTCGAAGGGGACGTGGCGGCGCTCGAACCCGGCCAGCGTGATCCCTCGCACTCGCTCCAGCAGCTCCGCGAAGCCTTCCTCCCCCTCCACCGTGGTGCGCAGCGCCAGGGTGTTCACGAAGAAGCCGATGAGCCCCTCCAGCTCCTCCCGCTCGCGGCCGGCCACCGGGGTGGCGACCACCGGGGCGTCGTGCCCCGTGAGGCGCCGCAGGAGGAGGGAGAAGGCCGCCAGGAGGACCATGAAGGGGGTGACTCCCGACGCACGGGCCCGCTCGCGGACGGCCGCGCCGAGCTCCGCCGGGAGCGAGAAGCGCAACCGCCGGCCGCCGCCCCCGGGGGCGGCGCCTCCGTCCGTGGGGAGCGGCAGCGGCTCGGCGCCCGCCAGGTGCTCCGTCCAGTAGGCGAGCGCCTCGCCCAGCGTCTCGGGCCGGAGGTGCCGGTGCTGCCAGCGGGCGAAGTCCGCGTA
Source organism: Longimicrobiaceae bacterium (assembly GCA_035936415.1). Taxonomy (NCBI): domain Bacteria; kingdom Pseudomonadati; phylum Gemmatimonadota; class Longimicrobiia; order Longimicrobiales; family Longimicrobiaceae; species Longimicrobiaceae bacterium. Next base: position 21,315 of record DASYWD010000514.1, on the reverse strand, counting down.
CTGCACGGGGAGGGGCGGGAGCGAGGGAGGCTCGCCGCGGGAGAAAGCCCCGTAGAGGTGGCGGAGCTCCCGCGCGAGCACTCCCGCGGACCACCCGTCGTACACGACGTGGTGCACCACCAGCACCAGGAGGTGCTCTCCGGCCCCCAGGCGGAGGAGGGCACCGCGCAGGAGCGGTCCCTCCTCCAGCCGGAAGGGCCGACGGGCGATCTCCTCCGCCAGCCGCTCCGCCTCTCGCTCGCGTCCCCCGGCGCCGGAGAGGTCCAGGAGCGGGAGGGAGACGCCCCGCGCGGGGTGCGTCCGCTGACGCGGCTCGCCGGAGACCTCCTCGAAGGTGGTGCGCAGGACCTGGTGCCGCTCCACCACGGCGTCCAGCGCGGCCTGGAGGGCGCCGGCGTCGAGAGGGCCGTCGATCCGGAGCGCGGTGCCCACGTTGTACGCCGCCGACCCGGGATCCAGGCGGTGCAGGAACCAGAGCCGCTGCTGCGCGAAGGAGAGCGGGGCGTGGCCGTCGTCACCGCACGGGCGCACCGGGGGGAGCGCCGCCTGCCGGGGCCCGCCCGACGCACGCTCCACCTCCCGCGCCACCCCCGCCAGCGTCGAGCTGGAGAAGAGCGACTGCAGCGAGAGCTGCAGCCCGAAGGCCGCCTGCACGCGCGTGACCACCCGCACCAGGTGGATGGAGTGCCCGCCCATGGCGAAGAAGTCGTCCTCCGGGCCGACCGCCTCCACCCCGAGCACCTCCTGCCAGATCTCCGCCAGACGTGCCTCCGTGGCTCCGAGCGGCCCGCCGCTCCCCGGCGCCCGGGGCGCCCGCTTCTCCCGCGCCGCGAGCGCCCGGCGGTCCACCTTCCCGTTCGGCGTAAGGGGGAGCTCCTCCAGCACCGTGAGCGAGGAGGGGACCATGAAGGCGGGGAGACGCTCCCGCAGGTGGGCGTCGAGCGCCGAGTCCAGCGCCGGCTCGCCCTCCTCCCCCACCACGAACCCCGCCAGGCGCCGTTCCTCCGACCCGGCGCCGAGCACCAGCACCACGGCCTGCCTCACCCGCGGATGCTCCAGGAGGGCGGCCTCCACCTCGGCGGGCTCGATGCGGAAGCCCCGGATCTTCACCTGGCCGTCCAGGCGCCCCAGGAACTCCACGGCTCCCTCCTCCAGCCAGCGCACCCGGTCGCCCGTGCGGTACATCCGCGCGCCCGGTTCGGGCGCGAAGGGACAGGGGACGAAGCGCTCGGCGGTGAGGTCCCCCCGGCCCGGATACCCGCGCGCCAGCCCCTCCCCGCCGATGTACAGCTCGCCCGGGACCCCCACCGGCACGGGCTCCAGGCGGGAGTCGAGCACGTACAGCCGCGTGTTGGCGAGCGGCCTCCCGATCGGCACTCCGGCCGCCCTCTCCTCCACCCGATCCACGGGGTGCCACGACGCGAAGGTGGTGCTCTCCGTGGGTCCGTACACGTGCAGCAGGGCGCCCGGCCCCCCGGCGCCGAGCACGGCCCGGAAGGCGGCCGGGTCCGCGGTCTCCCCTCCCACGAGGAGGTACCGGAGCGTGCGGAACACCTCCGGCGTCTCCCGCGCGATCTGGTGGAAGAGGGCGGTGGTCATGAAGAGCGCCGTCACGCCGCTCTCCGGGAGGTGCCGGGCGAGGTCCCGCGGCGAGAGCAGCACCTCCCCGGAGATCCCCACCAGCCGGGCCCCGTTCAGCAGGGCGCCCCAGATCTCGAAGGTGGCGGCGTCGAAGGAGGTGCTGGACGCCTGGGCCACACGGTCGTCCCCGCCCAGCCGGACGTAGTCCGTCTCCCGGACCAGGCGGACCACCGCCCGGTGGGAGATCCCGATCCCCTTGGGGGTGCCGGTGGAGCCGGAGGTGTACATCACGTACACCAGGCTCTCGGCGGCGCAGAACGGCTCCGGGGCGGTCGGCTCCATCGCGGCCGGGAGCTCCTCCAGCGCCACGGGGAGGACGGACGGGCCAGCGGGTACCCGTCCGCGCGTGTCCCCTGAAGCGAGGACCAGGGAGACGCCCGCGTCCCGCACCATGAAGTCGAGCCGCTCCCGGGGATAGGCGGTGTCGAGGGGGACGTACGCGCCTCCCGCCTTGAGAATGGCGAGGAGCGAGGCCACCAGCGCCGCCGAGCGCTCCATGCACACCCCGACGCGCGACTCGGGCCCCACGCCCAGCGAGCGGAGCCGCCGGGCCAGGCGGTTCGCGGCCGCGTCCAGCTCCGCGTAGGTGAGCGTCGCGTCGGGGAACACGACGGCGGCCGCGTGGGGGGTGCGCGCCGCCTGCGCCTCGAAGAGCCGGTGCACCGGGAGGTGCCCGGGGAACTCCGTGGCGGTGCGGTTGAGCGTGTCGAGCAGGCGCAGGCGCTCCTCCGGGCCGGCCAGGCCGATCTCCCCGAGGGGGCGGGAGGGGTCCTCCGCGAAGGCCCGGAGGATCCGGGTGAGGTGGTCTCCCATGCCCGCCACCGCCCCCGCCTCGAAGCGCCCCGCGTCGTACAGGATCCGCACGGAGAGCTCCCGGCCGCCGTACACGATCACGGTGAGGGGGTAGCTGGTCCGCTGCTGGAGCTCGAAGCTGCGGCGCCGCCACGCCGGGCCCACCGCCCGGAGCGCCTCGTTGACGCTGGCGCGCTCGAAGCCCAGGATGCTCTCGAAGAGCCGTACCCCCTTCGGGACCTCGCTCCACCCCTGGATGCTCGCCAGCGGCGTGTGCTCGTAGGGGCGCATGGCCGTCCACTGCTCCCGCACCGCCCGCAGGTGGCCCCCCACCGTCTCCCCGTCGCGCACGCGGACCCGCAGGGGGACGGTGTTGCTGAAGAGGCCGATCATCCTCTCGGCCCCCTCCACCCCGGAGCGCCGGCACGCCCGCGCGTTCCCGAACACCACGTCGGAGTCGCCGCCGTAGCGGGCCAGCAGGAGCGCCCACGCGCCCTGCACCACGTTGTTCAGCGACACGCCCTCGCCCCGCGCCAGCTCCTCCAGCGCGGCGGTCAGCGCCTCCGGCACGACGAAGTCGTGGCTTCCCCCTCCCTCCCCCGCGGGCGCGCTGCAGGTACGCCGGACCGCGATCTCCCCGGGAGCGGTGAAGCCGGAGAGGAGCTCTCTCCAGAAGTCCCGCGCCTCCGACGGATCGAGACGCCGCAGCCACTCCACGTGCTCCCGGTACGGCCGGGGGTTCGGCGGGTCCGCCGCGCGCCCCTCCAGCAGCGCCTCGTAGCGCTCGAACAGCTCCACCAGGAGGAGGCGGCGCGCGTGCCCGTCCATCACCACGTGGTGGGAGGTCCAGAGGAGCCGGTGCTCCTCCTCACCGCAGCGGAGGAGGGAGAGCCGCATGAGCGGCGGGGCGGCGGGGTCGAAGGGGGCGAGGCGGTCCGTCCGCAGCAGGGTGAGGAAGCGCTCCTCCCGCACCTCCGGCGCCAGCTCGCGCCAGTCGTGCTCCTGCCAGGGAAGCTCCACGCGCGGGTGGACGCGCTGGTACGGCTCCTCCGCACCGTCCAGGTGGAAGGAGGTCCGCAGGACGGCGTGGCGCTCGACCAGCTCCTCCCAGGCGCGCCGGAAGGAGGACACCCGCAGCGGCTCCCGCAGGGTGCACACGAACTGCTGGACGTACAGCCCCGGCTGCTCTCCGTACTCGCTGTGGAAGAGCATCCCCTGCTGCATCGGGGCGAGCGGGTACGTGTCGTCCGCCAGGCGGCCGTTTCCCGGGGTCATTCGCGGATCTCCATCTCAGCCGGACGCGCCGGGGCGCACGTCGTCGCCGCCCCGCGGCTCCGCGGCCCGGACCTCCTCCTCGGTCATCGCCTCCAGCTCGGCCAGCAGCGCCTCGACGTCGTCCTGGGCGCGCAGCTCCAGCTGCTTCCTGGCGATGCAGCACGCGAGCGCGTCGATGTCGGGCGCCTGGAAGAGGGTGGGGAGCGGGAGCGCCACCCCGAACTCCCGCTGCACGCGCGAGGCGACCTGCACCGCCAGGATGGAGTAGCCGCCCAGCGCGAAGAAGTTGTCGTACACCCCCACGCGCTCCACCCCCAGCACCTCGCTCCAGATCCCGGCCAGGACCTCCTCGGTGGCCGTCCGCGGCGCCACGTAGCGCTCGCGCAGCGCGTCGCGGCCGAACTCCGGCGGCGGGAGGGCGCGGCGGTCCACCTTTCCGTTGGGGGTGAGCGGGAGGGCGTCCAGCGTCACGAAGGCGGCCGGGACCATGTACTCGGGGAGCGACGCCTGCAACCGCTCGCGCAGCTCCGGCACCGGAGGCGGGCCGTCCCTCCCCACCAGGTACGCCACCAGCCTGCGCTCTCCCGGGGCCACCTCCGCCGCCACGGCCACGCACTCGCGCACCTCGGGGTGCCCCGCGAGCGCCGCCTCGATCTCGCCCAGCTCGATGCGGAAGCCGCGGATCTTCACCTGGTGGTCGTCGCGCCCCAGGAACTCCAGCACCCCCTCCGCGCTCCACCGCGCCCGGTCGCCCGTGCGGTACATGCGCGCCCCGGGCGCCTCCGAGAACGGATCCGGGACGAAGCGCTCGGCGGTGAGCGCCGCCCGGCCCAGGTAGCCGCGCCCCACCTGCACCCCGCCGATGTACAGCTCCCCCGGCACCCCGGCCGGCACGGGGCCGAGGTCGGCATCCAGCACGAAGGTGCGGGTGTTCGCCACCGGCCGGCCGATGGGCACCGTGCTCCGCCCGCCGCCTGGCCCGCATCGCCAGTACGTCACGTCCACCGCCGCCTCGGTGGGGCCGTACAGGTTGTGCAGCTCCACGCCGGGAAGCTCCTCGAAGACGCGCTGCTGGAGATCGGGGGGGAGCGCCTCCCCGCTGCAGACCACCCGGCGCAGCGAGCCGCACCGCCCCGCCTCCCCGGCCGCCAGGAACGCCTGCAGCATGGGGGGGACGAAGTGGAGGGTGGTGACACGCTCGCGCTCGATCACCCCGCCGAGGTAGACGGGGTCCCGGTGCCCCCCGGGTCGGGCCAGCACCAGGCGCGCGCCCGCCAGCAGCGGCCAGAAGAACTCCCAGACCGAGACGTCGAAGCCGAAGGGCGTCTTCTGCAGCACCACGTCGTCGGGAGTGAGCCCGTACTCCGCCTGCATCCACAGGAGCCGGTTGACCACGCCCCGGTGCGCGTTCATGGCCCCCTTGGGGCGTCCCGTGCTCCCGGAGGTGTAGATCACGTACGCCAGGCTCTCGGGATCGACCGCCCCGGGGAGGTCTTCGGGGCTCTCCCCCGCCACCTCCGCCCAGCGGGCGTCCACGGAGAAGACCTCCGCCCCCGCCCCCGCCTTCGGCTCGGACCCGGTGCTGGTGAGCACCGCCGCGACCCCGGAGTCCTCCCGCATGTGGCGCAGCCGCTCCTCCGGGTACTCGGGGTCGAGCGGGACGTAGGCCCCTCCGGCCTTGAGCACCGCCAGCAGGGCCACCACCATCTCCGGGGAGCGCTCCATGCACACCCCCACCCGCACCTCGGGCCCGACCCCCTCGCGCCGCAGGCGGCGGGCGAGCCGGTTGGCGCGCGCGTTCAGCCCGGCGTAGGTGAGGACCTCGCCCTCGAAGGCCACCGCCACCGCCTCCGGGGTGCGCGCCGCCTGCGCCTCGAAGAGCCGGTGCAGCGGGGCGTCACCCTGTGCGAACCGGGTCGCGGTGCGGGTGAACTCCACGAGCACCCGCCGCTCCTCCTCCGGCCGGAGAAGGGGGAGACGGGAGGCGGGCGCCTCCGGCGCCGACACGGCCCCATCCAGCAGCCGCTCGAAGTGGCCGGCCATGCGCTCCACGGTGGCCGGGTCGAAGAGGTCGGCGTCGTACTGGAAGCTCCCGGCGAGCGCCCCCTCCACCTCGCCCATCACCAGGGTGAGGTCGAACTGCGCCGCCCGGGGCTCCAGCGGGAACGCTTCCATGACCAGCGAGCCGCGGCGCTCGGCCTCCCCCGCGCGCCCGAGCGCGCAGGCCACCGCCGGCCGGATCCGGTGCGCCTGCTGCAGGACGAACAACACCTGGAAGAGCGGGGAGTGTCCCGAATCGCGCACCGGCTGCAGCTGCTCCACCAGGCGCTCGAAGGGGTACGCCTGGGCCGAGAGCGCCGAGAGCACCTCCTCCCGGGTGCGCAGCAGGAGATCCCGGAAGGTGGGGTCTCCGTCGAAGCGGGCCCGCAGCACGACGGGGTTCACCAGGTACCCCACCACCCCGGAGAGGGCAGAGTGGACGCGGCCCGCGGCGGGGGAGCCCACCAGGAGGTCGTCCTGGCCCGAGTACCTGTGCAGGAGGAGCTGGAAGACCGAGAGGAGGAAGACGTACGGCGTCACCCCCTCCGCGCGCGCGGCGTGGCGCACCCGCCCGGCGAGCCCGGAGGGGAGCGCGAAGCCCACGGCACCCCCGCGATGCCCCTGCAGGGCGGGCCGCGGCCGGTCCGTCGGGAGGGAGAGGACGGTCGGCGCGCCGTCGAGGCGGGCGCTCCAGTGGGCGCGGAGCCGCTCCCCCTCCGGCCCAGCGAGCAGCTCCCCCTGCCAGGCGACGAAGTCGTGGTAGCCCGGCTCCGGCACCGGGAGCGTCGCGTCCGCACCCTCCCGGAGCGCCTCGTACGCGGAGAACAGCTCGTCGGCGACGATCTCCAGGGAGCGGAAGTCCACCACGACGTGGTGTACCCCCAGCAGGAGGATGCTCTCCTCCTCCCCCCGGAGATAGAGCCGGGCCCGCAGCAGGGGGGCCTCCGCGAGGTCGAAGGGGTGGAACGCCTCGTCCTCCAGCCGGGCCCGCAGGGCGTCCGCCTCCCACCCCGCCGCGTCGTGCACGACGAGCGGCGCCATCGCCCCCTCCACCACCCGCTGCACCGGCTCCGCCTCGTCCAGGGCCGTCCTCAGCACCGGGTGCCGTCCCACCACCCGCCGGAGCGCCTCCTCCAGGAGCTGCGCGTCCAGCCGCCCCCGCAGGCGGACCGCGAGGGCCACGTTGTAGGCGGGGCTCTCCGGGGCCATCCGGTGCAGGAACCAGAGCGCCCGCTGCCCGTACGAGAGCGGCCGGGGCTCCCCCGGCACCGGCGGCTCCCCCGCGCGGGGCGCGGAGGCCGGGGTGCGCTCGCCCTCTCCCAGGCGGGGGTGGAGCCGACGCGCGAGCGCGGAGAGGGGCTCCCCGCGGAGGAGGTCGGCGGGATCGAGGGTGAGCCCCAGCTCCCCCGCCACGCTCGCTGCCATGTCGGAGGCGGAGAGCGAGTCTAGACCCAGCGACGGGAGCGAGCGCTCCGCGGACACGGCGGCGGCGGGCAGCCGCAGCACGCATGCGGCGCGCGCGCGCAGGTAGGCCTCCAGCACCGCGGGGTCCGTAGAGGACCTCACCTCCGCGGCCTCGGGCACGGCGAGGTCCGCATCCATCCGCTCCCCGCCCCCCCGGGCGCCCCCGGGAGGCGTGCCGCCCTCCACCCGGTCCAGCTGTCCGTCCAGGAGCGCCTGTCGGCACGCCCGCCTCTGCACCTTGCCGCTGGAGGTCTTGGGGAGGGTGGCCGGACGGATGAGCACGACCTCGTGGGCCTGGACCTCGTGCGCCGCCGCGATGGCCTCCCGGACCGCGCGGACCACCTCCTCCGCGTCCAGGTCGCGGAGCGAGGTGCGCCGCACCTCGTGCACCAACACCAGGCGCTCCTCCCCGTCCACGTCCACGGAGAAGGCAGCGCTCCCACCCGGCTGGAGCGCCGGATGGGCGGTGCCGGCGGTGGCCTCCAGGTCCTGCGGGTAGAGGTTCCGCCCACGGAGGATGATCAAGTCCTTGCGCCGTCCGGTGACGAACAGCTCCCCGTCCTCGTCCAGGAAGCCCAGGTCACCCGTGCGGAGGAAGGGCCCCTCTCCGCTCGCCTCCAGGTACCCCCCGAAGGTCGGCTCGCTCTCGGGGGAGAGGTTCCAGTAGCCGCGTGCCACGTGCGGGCCGCTCACCCAGATCTCGCCGACCTCCCCCTCCCTGCACGGGGTGCGCTCCTTCGGGTCCACCACCACCACCTGCGAGTCGTGCCAGGGGCGGCCGCACCCCACCAGCATCGTGGCCCCGGGCTCCCCGGCCGCACACGGCTCTCCGCGCTCGCGCTCCAGCGACTCCCCGCTGAAGGTGCGCACGACCGGGGGGTCCTCCCGCCGGCCTCCCGTGACGAACAGCGTCGCCTCCGCCAGCCCGTAGCAGGGGTACAGCGCGCGGCGCCGGAAGCCGCACCCGGCGAGGGCCTCGGTGAATCGGTCGAGCGTGCGAGAGCGCACCGGCTCCGCGCCGCAGAACGCCACGTTCCAGCCGCTCAGGTCGAGATCCGCCTTCTCCTCCGGCGTCACGCGGTCGGCGCAGAGTTCGTAGGCGAAGTTCGGCCCTCCACTGGTTTCCGCCCCGTAGCGGGAGATGGCGCGCAGCCAGCGCACGGGCTGCTGGAGGAAGGCCGTGGGCGACATGAGAACGCAGCTCCCGCCCATGTAGACGGGGTGCAGGACGTTCCCGATCAGCCCCATGTCGTGGTAGACGGGGAGCCAGCCGACGACCACCAGCTCCTCCGAATGCCCGAAGGAGTCCCTCATCATCCGCTGGTTGGCGAGGAGGTTCCCGTGGGTGACCTGCACGCCCTTGGGTCGCGAGGTGGAGCCGGAGGTGTACTGCAGGAACGCAAGGTCGCTTCCGCGGACGCCCGGATCGGTCCATGCGCACCCGGGATCGAGCGAGGAGGGGACGCACCAGTGGAGGGACCGGAGCTCCGGCGTCTCCTCCAGGGAGCGGCCCAGCTTCTCGGGGACGTCCTCCGAGGCGAGCACCACGCGGGCGCCCGCGTCGGCGATGATGGCCTGGAGCCGCTCCAGCGAGCGGTTCAGCCGCGGCGGGTAGACCGGCACCGCCACCACGCCCGCGTAGAGGCACCCGAAGTACGCCGCAACGAAGGAGAGCCCGGGCTGGAAGAGGAGAAGGGCGCGCTCGCCCCGTAAGCCCTCCGACTGGAGCGCGGCGCCGATCCTCCGCGCCTGCTCGTCGAGCTGGCCGTAGGTGAGCGATTCCGTCTCTTCCTGCCCATCCCGAAGGAAGCGGAAGGCCGTTCGGTCCGGGTGCTGCTGCGCCCTCCAGCGAAGGAGGTCAACGTAGGTCTCGACGCCGGTCATTCCGGAAATCCGGGAGTTGGGGCCGCCCGCAGAGAGGATACCCTGCCGGTCCGCCCCACGGGGCCGGCACCCTTGCAGGGGCGGCGAACAATCACGCAAACAATGACGGAACCTATGCGGGCACAGGACGGCCGGAGGTGCTCTCCGGCCCATCATGCATCACCTCGACGTGGTTGCGGCTGCCGAACGGGGCGGCTCAACGTGCCCCTCCGGCCGCCAGCGCCGGCCCACCCTCCTGCCGGCCCACGCGCAGCTCACCCGTAGGAGCAGCATCAGGTTACGCCGTTCCTCCTTGTAGCGTAAATTATATGGTCGACGCCATCCGCGAAAGGGGCGACCAGGCGCGAGAAGCGTCAGTCGGCCGACCGACGGCCCCACCTCGCGACCTCGCGCGGGGTGCGCCGAGCGGAGGAGGGAGGCGGCACCGGGGGAAGAATCCCTCGACGCGCTCTCGTAGGTCCGGAGCCCCGCATGAGGGGCACTCCGCTTCGTACGGAAGACAGAAACCGCGCCGGGAGCTGGTCAGCTCACGGCGCGGTTCTCATGGGCCTGGCAGGACTCGAACCTGCGACCGTGGAATTATGAGTTCCCTGCTCTAACCACCTGAGCTACAGGCCCGAACACCCCCGAATCTATCCAGAGCACCAGGATCGGTCCACCCGGACCACCCCCGTGTCCCGTTTTCCGAAAACGGGACAGAAACGGGACACGGACCCCCGATCGCCCACTCCAGCGTCGAACCCACCCCAGGCGAAAACCCGCGCCCCGCCTGGGAAAGTCCGACGAGCCGTCACACCTCCCGCCCCGCGCAGCCGATTGTGGGCCGGTTCGGACATCAATGCCAGATCTTCGGATCCACGAACATACTCGTTTTCGCCCGACGGACACCTTTCGAAGTCGCGAACGGGCTCACCAAATCCAGATCCAAGGTTTACCACGTGACAAACTTTAGGGACGGCATCCTGCCGGGCCGGTGATTGGCACGTCTGACGCCCTCTACCCGTCCCGAGCGAGCCTCCTCCGGAGCTGTTACACGGGGACCGCTTCCGTCGAGCCCGCGAAAGGCCCGGTCGGAGAGGACGGATCGGAGATTCGGTTGATGAGCTCGAACGACACGGGCACCACCAGGCTGGGGATGCGGCGCGCCAGGTAGCGCCGCAGGGAGAGGGAGCCCATCTCGGCCCCCTCCTCGCACATCGCCCTGAGCACGGCCAGGTTTGGCAGCGCGGCCAGCACAGCCGTGGAATCCACTCCGAAGTCGATCAGGCACGCCACCTCGTCCACGCCGCTCGCCACCACGCGGTCCACCATCGCCAGGCAGCTCTCCGGGGTCCCGATGAAGGCGCCGGTGCGGTAGTAACGCTCGAACGCGAAGGAGGCCAGCGAATCCAGCCATTGCGGCTCGTGGATGTCGATCTGGAGGTCCAGGCTCTTGACCAGCGTTTCCATGAGCCCGATGTGTGAGCGCAGGTAGCGGGTGAGCGGCTCGCGCACCCGCGAGAGCACCTCGTCGGCGTCGTCGCCCACGAAGGTGTGCAGCATCAGCGTCACCTGGCCGGTCCAGACGTCGTGTCCTCCCCGTTCGCGGGCTTCGCGATAGAGGCCGACCTTCTCGGCCGCCTCTTCCAGCGGCTGAGTGAGGAGCGCGGTCAGGCAATGGTGGCCCAGCTCCCCGGCCCGCTGGAACATCGACGGGTCACCGCTGCACGTGATCCACGTGGGTAGCTCCCGCTGAAGCGGGCGAGGAAAGATGCGCAGATCCACGTCGTTCCCCACCCCGTCCTTCACCGCCAGCGTGCCACCGCGCCAGAGTGAGTGCACGTCGGATAGCAGGCGGAACATCACTTCGCGCTTCTGCGCGAAGTTCTGCGGCACCAGGGCGAAGTCGTTGGGGATCCACCCGGAGGTCACGGAGATCCCGGCCCTCCCCCCGGAGAGGTTGTCCACCACCGACCACTCCTCCGCCACCCGCAGAGGATGGTGCAGCGGCAGGGCCACGCTCCCGGCGCGCAGGTGCACACGGCGGGTGATTGGAGCCAGGGCGGCAGCCAGGAGCGAGGGGTTGGGGTAGAGCCCGCCGTTTTCATGGAAGTGGCGCTCCGGAACCCAAACTGCCTCGAACCCGTAGCGGTCGGCGAAGCGGGCACCCTCCAGCAGCAGCCGGTACCTGTCGTCCGCCGCGTCGTCCGCGGCGTCGGCGAAGTAGAAGAGGCTGAAGCGGAGCCGCCGCCGTGCCTCGTCGCGCTCCTGCGCGCCGGGAGACGCCGCCAGGCGCGCCACCAGCCCCGCCCCGCCCTCGGTCACCGAGGCCCGTTCGACTGCCGGGTGCTGGGTCAGGACGGCCGCGATCTCCTCCGCCAGCGAGGGGGCCACGCGCACCGGCAGCGCATGGACCCGCTCCCGGGATAGGGTGGTGAGCAGCTCCCCCACCGTACGCCCGGGCGCCTCGGCGACGGCCTGCAGCACCGCGCCGAGCTCCTTCAGCAGGACGGCCGCGCGGGCTGGATCGAGCCGGTGGGCGTCGAACACCAGGCGGAGCGAGACCTCCTCCCCCGCCGAGAGCCGCAGCTCCAGCGGATGGCCGTCGGGAGCAGGCACGCGCCGCGGCTCCGCCTCCAGCTGGTCGGCCAGCGGATCGTTACCCCGGACTTCCGCCTCGACCACGCTCTCGAAGAGGTCCGCCCCCGCGGGCAGCCCCGCCCACTCGCGGAGCTGCTCCGGCGAAGCGAGCTCGCCGGGGCGAAGCGCGGCCCGCACTCCCTGAACCCCGCGCAGCCAGGAGGCCACCGTGGCCCCGCCCTCCACACGCAGACGGAAGGGAACCACGTTACGGAAGCTCCCCACCATGGCCTCGCTCCCGGCGAGCTTGGCGGGACGGCCCGGCACGGCCAGCCCGAAAGTGACGTCGGTGCAGCCGGTGTGCGCGTGAAGCAGGAGCCCCCAGGCGGCGGCGAGCAGCGCGTCCCACTCCAGCCGGTGCTGCTCGATCAGCCCGCGCAGGCGCTCCGCCGCCGCTGCGTCGAGCGGCAGCTGGTGCACCCGGGAGAGTGGCGGGACGGTGCCTCTCTCGGCGACCATCCGGGTCGGGCCCGCGAAGCCCTGCAGCGCCGCGCGCCACCACGCTCGAATCGGCGTGGCATCCTGCCGCTCCAGCCAGGCCACCAGGTTGCGGTAGGGAGCCGGCGCGCGCGGCGCCACGCCCACACCGCGGCACGCATTCAGCACCTCGGCCAGACAGAGCGAGGCGGACCGGTCGTCCAGCACGAGGGAGGAATACGTCCAGATGAAGCGGTAGACGTCCGGATCCAGCCGTACGGCAGCGAGCCGCATCAGTGGTGCCCCTCCCGGGTCGAAGCCGCGGGTCCGCTCGGCGTGGGCGAGCTCCGCCAGGCGCGCGTCCCGTTCGGTCGGGGGAAGGGCGCTCCAGTCCCACTCCTCGCAGGGAAGCCCCGCCTCGGCCAGGACCACCTGCACCGGTTCGGCCATCCCTTCGGCGAAGACGGCCGTACGCAGGGCGGGGTGGCGCGCCACCGCCTCACGCCAGGCCCGGAACACCAGGTCGGGACCGTACAGGCCACGTAGCGTCCAGGCGGTCTGGCCCACACAGAGCCCGGGCACCCCGCCGGTCGCGAGGGAGGCCAGCAGATGGTGCTGTCGCGGCGACAGCCGGTACACGTCAGCGATGTTCTGCATCCGTCCGATGTCTCCCCTCAGGCTCCCCGGTCCGCCTGCTGGATCAGGAGTGACAGGCGCCCCAGTGCCTCCACGTCTAGGTTCGCCAGAGGGAAGTCCTCGGGCGCGAAGCCCTCGGGCCCGGCCAGGCTCGACCGCTCGACCAGGGAGGCGAGTGCCTCGTCGAATCCCGCGGCCAGCCGCTCCAGCGTGGACCGCTCGTGCACGGCGGGGTCGTAGCTCCAGTCCAGGACGAGTCCGTCCGGGGTGCGAACGGCCTCGACTTCCAGCAGGTGTGTCCGCCCGCCCGGGGCGGCGTGCACACGGAAGCGCCCCCCACCCGGCACGTGCCACGGAGCCGCGGCCCCGGTCGGCCCGGCCGAGAGGTCCCGGTATCGGAAGGAGACCTCCGGCGCCCGCCGCCGCGAGTCCGGAAGGCCCCGCACCCGCTGCTTGACCGCCTTGAGAACCGCCACCGGGTCTCCCGCGGCGGAAAGGTCGAGTGCCACCGGGAAGGCGTACTCCAGCCGCCCCACGCTGCGGGAGAGGTCCTCACCCTCCGTCTGGCCGGCGCGGGCGTCGCGGACCAGCTCGACGCCCACCGTGCGCGCGCCGGTCCAGCCGGCCAGCGCCTCCGCCAGGGCGGCGAGCAGCACCTCTTCCGCCTCCGCGCGGCGCTCGTGCGCCACCTCCTCCAGGGCACGCCGCGCCAGGTCGGGGGCGATACGGGCGACGTGTACGCAGGCCGGGGCCTCCGGCGCCGCATCGGCCCCGGCATCGCGGGGAAGCGGGAGGAAGGCCGCTCCCTCCGCGGTCTCTACCCCGCCCGACTCCGCCGCCACCCGCTCGCTCCACGCGCGGAAGGAGGTGGGCACCGCCGGGAGCCGCACCTCCTCGCCCCGGGAGAGCTGCACGTAGGCGGTTCCCAGGTCGTCCAGCAGCACCGCCCAGGAGGCGGCGTCCACCGCCAGCGGGTGGGCCACCACCAGCACGCGCTGCGGCTCGTCGGCCCCGCCGTCGAGCAGCACCACCCGGAAGAGTGATCCCTGTGCCGGATCGAGGGCGCCCGCCACGCGCTCCGCGACCCGCCGCGGCGCCCCCGGTCCGGCTTCGTCCGCCCCGCAGAGCACCCTCTCGAAGGGCGCTTCGCGGTCCGTCGTGCCCACCATCTGCCGCCATGCGCCCCCCTCCCGCGCGACGTGCAGGCGAAGGGCATCGTGGTGCGCCAGGACGTGCCGCGCGGCGCTCGCCAGCAGGTGGGGGTCCACGGAGCTCCGGACCTCCAGCAGCACGGCCTCCGCGATGCCGGGGCGGGCGGCACCGGCCTCCATCAGCCAGTGCTGCACCGGGGTCAGCGGGACCTCGCCCGGTGCAGCGTCCCGCTCCGCCTCGTCCGCCAGCACGCCGGTGATCAGCTCGGCCATCTCCGCGATGGTCTCGTACTGGAAGAACTGCTGCGGGGTGAGGTGCAGCCCGGACCGCTTGCCCCGGGCCATGATCTGGATGGCCTGCACCGAGTCCCCCCCGAGCTCGAAGAAGTTGTCGTAGACGCCGACCTGCTCCACGCCCAGCACCTCGCTCCAGACCTCGGCGATGCGGCGCTCGATCTCGTTCCGGGGAGCCGCGTAGTCGCTCGACAGCTCCGGGCGCACCCCCCGGGGCGCGGAGGCGGAGGCGCCCCCCGCGAGACCCCCCAGCACGCGCTCGGCGGCCTGCGCGTCACTCTCCGCGATGGCCGCCCGCAGGTCGTTCGGGGAGACCACCACCCGCGGCTCCACGCGCGCGGCCAGGATGCGGGCGAAGGCGTCCACTCCCTCCTGCGGGCGGATGCCGTCCCCGGCTACGGCGGCGCCCTGCGGGGTCTCCGCCTCGGCCAGGCCGCGGATCTCGGCGCCCGGATCGTTGATGCGCTTCTGGGTGAAGCTCTCCACGCGGAGCACGGTCTCGCCGCGCTCGTCCATCAGGTTGAAGTCGAAGACGATCGTCTCGCGGTCACCGCTCTCCTCCGGGTGGAACCGCCCGTGCGCGAAGAGCCTCCCCGAGAGGGGGCGCGCCAGCGCGATCCCGCGGTACACCATGGGGAGGTAGTAGTACTCGGGCGTGAGGCGCGCCTTGGTGATCCCGGCGGCGCGGTCCAGGATGGCCGGGTGGAAGAACCAGCGGTCCCAGTCGCCGCGGAAGGCCTCCGGCAGCTCCATCTCGATCACCACCTCGTCGGTGCCCAGGTGGATGCGGTGCACGCTCTGCCAGCGCGGGCCGAAGTCGTCCTCGCGGTCTTCCTGGGCGATGGTGACCGCCCGGGGGCAGCGGGAAAGCATTGCCTGGAGGTCGGAGCGCGCGGGCGGACGGGGGTCCTCGACGCCCACCCGCCCCATGGCGTGGCGGCGCATCCGGCCGGCGGGGTTGTTCCCATCCCAGCTCCAGAGGGTGAACGAGAACTCGTCCGTGCCGTCTTCCACCAGCTCCAGCCGGCCCTCGCGGACCTCGTCCTCGTCCAGGTGCATGGGCTCGACGAAGAACGCCTCGCGGATCACCACCACGCGGCCTCCCGCGCGCTCCGCCACCGCGGCGCGAAGCATCTCGAAGTAGGCCACCCCGGGCATCACGGCGCGGCCGATGATCCGGTGCTCGTCCAGCGGCCAGTGCCTGGCCACCGAGAAGTCGGTGGCGAAGACGGCGCGGCCCGGCTCCTCCAAGATGCAGCGCTCCAGCATCGGGTGGTCGCACGCGCGCACCGGCGCGCCCGCGGCGGCCCCCTGGTCCCGCTGCCCCGCGGCCATCCCCACCTCCTCCCACGCGCCCCAGGCCACCGACACCGTCCAGGTGCCTGTCGCGGCGCGGTGCGCATGGGCGAAGGCATCGAGGAAGGCGTTCGCCGCCGTGTAGTCCACCTGCCCGAAGCGGCCCGTGACCGCCGTCCGCGATGAGCAGAGGACCATGAAGTCCAGCTCCCGCCCGGCGAGTACACGTTCCAGCACCCGGGCCCCGCGCACCTTGGGGGCGAGCACGGCAGCCATGGCTTCCGGGGTGCGCGCGGCGATCATCGCCCCCGAGGGTACGCCCGCGGCGTGCACCACCCCGTGGAGCGCTCCGAAGCGCCCGGCGGCCTCCTCCACCACCGCGCGCATGGCGGTCTCGTCGGCCGCGTCGGCCCGGGCCACCATCACCTCGGCGCCGAGCGCCTCCATCTCACGGATCGCGCGGATGCGCCGGCTGGTGGGGTCCGTGGCCTCGTGCGCGGCCAGCCAGCCGTTCCATTCCTCGCGGGCAGGAAAGACGGAACGCCCGGTGAGCACCAGCCGGGCGCGGGCGTGGCGCGCCAGCCAGCCCGACACCTCCAGCCCGATCCCGCCGAGGCCGCCGGTAACCAGGTAGACGCCCCCCTCCCGGACGGCCGGCGGCCGCTCCTCCGCGGGCAGGAGCCGCAGCGGCTCGTAGTCCTGCACCCAGCGGCGCCCGGCACGGAAGGCCACCGTCGCGGGCGCGTCGGAGGCCGCCTCGGCCAGGAGCTGCCCCGTCAGCCTCTCCTCGTCACGGCTCCCCGGAGCGGGGAGCGTCACGTCCACGCTACGGCACGAGAGGTACGGGTACTCGCGCGGGATCACCCGCACCGCTCCCAGCACCGTGGCCTGCTCCGGGACCGACAGGTCGCCGCCCACCACCTCCTGCATCCCCGCCGTCACCACGGTGAGGTCCACGGGCGCCGCGTCGCGGCTGCCGAGCGCCTGCGCCAGGAGCACCAGGGAGTGGAGGCCGCGGTCCAGCGCGTCGGCGGGGCCGCACCCGGCGCTCCAGAGGTGCACGATCCGCCGCGGGAACCGCCCGGCGCCGTTCAGCCGCGCCAGGAGCGCAACGTAGTCCTCGGCGCGGCGGGCATCGATCTCGAAGTGGTCCGAGGCCAGCTCGCGGAAGCCCTGCCCGGCGCGGACGACCACCGCGTCACATCCGGCGGCGCGCAGCCGCTCGGCCAGCCGGGAGCCCAATCCTCCGTCTCCCGCGAAGAGGAGCCATCCCCCCTCCTGCACCGGGGGAGGGGCCGCAGGTGCACGCGGGGCCTCCCTCCAGGTGGGTACCCAGAACCACTGCCCCACGTCCGGCTTCTTCGCCAGGGAG
The DNA here is from genome assembly GCA_035936415.1 of Longimicrobiaceae bacterium. Taxonomy (NCBI): domain Bacteria; kingdom Pseudomonadati; phylum Gemmatimonadota; class Longimicrobiia; order Longimicrobiales; family Longimicrobiaceae; species Longimicrobiaceae bacterium. The sequence goes on along the minus strand of DASYWD010000514.1, from coordinate 4,434 downwards.
GGGATGCCCGCGCCGGGGCGCCCCCCCGCGGGGGCCTCGACCCAGTAGCGCTTGCGCTGGAAGGGGTACGTGGGGAGCGGCACCCGCTTGCGCCGCTCCCCGGCGTGCAGCGCCTTCCAGCCCACCTCTGCGCCCGCCAGCCAGAGCTGCCCCACGGTGTGGAGCAGGAAGGCACGGTCGTCCTCCCGGTCGCGGGCGTGCGGGAGGGAGGCGTGCATCACCTGCCCCGGGCGCTTCCCCGGGTGCCAGCGCACCACGGAGCGGAGCGTCCGCCCGGGCCCCACCTCCAGGAACGCGGCGTCCGGGTCGCCGATCACCGCCCCGACGGCGTCGTGGAAGCGGACCGTCTGCCGGACGTGGCGCACCCAGTATTCGGGGTCCATGGCCTCGGCGGCCGTGATCCAGCTCCCGGTGACGTTGGAGAGGTAGGGAAGCCGCGGCTCGCTCAGGCGGATCTCCCGCACGCACGCCCGGAACGCCTCCAGCATCGGCTCCATCATCGCGGAGTGGAAGGCGTGCGAGGTGTGCAGCGGCCGGCCGGTTACTCCCTCCGCGGCCAGCCGCTCCCGGAAGGCCTCGACCGCCTCGCGGGGACCCGAGACCACGCACAGCTCATCCCCGTTCACGGCGGCAAGGTCGAGTTCGCCATCCAGCAGCGCGCGCACCTTCCGCTCGGAGATCGGCACCCCCAGCATCGCGCCGCCGGGGAGCGCCTGGATGAGCCGGCCGCGCTCGGCCGCCAGAGCCAGTGCATCCTCCAGCGAGATCACCCCGGCCAGGGTGGCGGCCACGTACTCGCCCACGCTGTGCCCCAGCATGGCCGCGGGCTGGATTCCCCAGCTCATCCAGAGCCGGGCCAGCGCGTACTCCACCACGAAGAGCGCCGGCTGCGTGGCCTCGGTGCGCCCGAGCGCCTCCGCCGCCGCCGCGTCGTCGGGATCGGCCAGGAGGAGCGCGCGCAGGTCGAAGCCCAGGTGCGGCTCCAGGATGCGTAGGCAGCGGTCCACCTCCGCGCGGTAGACGGGCTCGCTCTCGTACAGGCCGGATCCCATCCCCGGGTACTGCGCCCCCTGTCCGGGAAAGAGGAAGGTGACCGGGCGGCGTGCGGCGGGCTGGTTGCGGGTCACCACGCGCGTGGGGGAGAGCGCCTCCAGCAGCGCCACGGCCTCCTCCCGGTCGCGCGCGACCAGCATCCGGCGGTGATCGAAGGCGGCGCGCCCCGCCTGGAGGGTGTACGCCACGTCCGCGAACGATTCCCCGGGGCAGCTCTTCAGGTGCTCCAGCAGCCGCGTCGTGGCCTCCTCCAGCGCGGGGCCGGACCTGGCCGAGAGCACCAGGAGCTGCTGCGCGCAGGCGGGGGCCGGAGTGTCGGCCGGGGGCGCCTCCTCCAGCACCAGGTGCGCGTTGCTCCCCCCCAACCCGAACGAGGAGACACCCGCCCGGCGCGGCGTCCCATCGGCCTCCCAGGGCGTCCGGCTGGACGCCACGTAGAACGGGGTGGAGCCGAAGTCGATCCGCGGGTTGGGCTCGGAGAAGTGCAGCGAGGGCGGGATCTCCCGGTGCTTGAGCGCGAGCACCGTCTTGATGAGCCCCGCCACCCCCGCCGCCGCGTCCAGGTGCCCTAGGTTGCTCTTCACGGACCCCAGCGCGCAGTAGCCGGTCCGCTCGGTACCACGGCGGAAGGCGAGGGTGAGTGCCTCCACCTCGATGGGGTCTCCCAGCGTCGTGGCGGTGCCGTGCGCCTCCACGTACCCGATCGTCTCGGGCGGGACGTCGGCGAACGCCTGGGCGGTGGCGATCACCTCCGCCTGGCTCTCCACCCCGGGCGCGGTGTAGCCCACCTTCCGGGAGCCGTCGTTGTTCACCGCCCATCCGCGGATCACCGCGTGGATGGTGTCGCCGTCGGCCAGCGCGTCCTCCAAGCGCTTGAGCGCCACCACCCCCGCGCCGTTGCTGCCGAGGGTGCCCGCGGCCCGCGCGTCGAAGGGGCGGCAGTGTCCGTCGGGCGAGCCGATCCCGCCCTCGTGGTGCAGATAGCCGCTCTGCTGCGGGACGAAGATGTTGACCCCGCCGGCCAGCGCCATGTCGCACTGGTAGGTGGCCAGCGCCTGGCACGCCAGCGAGGTGGCCACCAGCGAGGTGGAGCAGGCCGTCTGCACGGTCATGCATGGCCCCCGCAGGTCCAGCTTGTAGGCCACCCGCGTGGTGAGGTGGTCGTGCTTGTTGTGGATGAAAGCCTGGAAGGCGGGAATCGTCCCGTCCAGCTCCCCCGCGGCGGCGAGGTGGAAGAGGAGGTAGCTGTTCACTCCCGCCCCCCCGAACACTCCCACGGCGCCCGGGCAGGCGCGCGGGTCGTAGCCGGCGCTCTCCAGCGCCTCCCACGCGCACTCCAGGAAGACCCGGTGCTGTGGATCGGTGAGCTGCGCCTCGCGCGGGGTGAAGTCGAAGAAGGCGGCGTCGAAGTCCTCGATCCCCTTCAGCACCCCGCGCGCCTGCACGTACGCCGGGTCGGCCCGCTCCGCGCCGTGGACGGCCGAGCGGCCCAGCTCCTCCTTCGAGAAGAAGGTGATGGACTCCACCCCCTCCCGCAGGTTCCCCCAGAATTCCTCGACGCTCTCGGCCCCGGGGAATCGTCCCGACATCCCGATGATGGCGATGCTCTCCATAACAGGTAATACTCCGGTTCGGGGTCAGCTGCGGCCGGGTCTGCCAGGGCGGCTCTGCCGCGCCAGCGCCTCGCGCTGCCGTCGGGCGCGGTCCTCGGCCTCCGAGAGCGCGGGCGTGCCGACGGTGGTCCCGGTGCTCAACCGCTCGGCCAGCAGGGTGACGGTTGGGTAGCGGAACAGCTCCACGAGGGTGAGGTCGCCCCCCACGCCGTCGCGGAGCCGGTCGTACGCCTGCACGATCAGCAGCGAGTTGCCGCCGATGTCGAAGAAGTTGTCGTGCACCCCCACGCGCTCGACTCCCAGCACCTCCTGCCAGACGCGGGCGATGGAGCGCTCCAGCTCGCTCCCCGGGGCCACGTACGAGGCGCGCCGCCCCGGTCCCAGGGTGCGCGGGTCGGGGAGCGAGCGGCGGTCGGCCTTTCCGCTCGAAGTGAGCGGGAGGGAGGCGAGCGGCAGCACCCAGGCGGGAACCATGAACCCGGGGAGGCGCTCCCGGAGCCGGCCGAGCAGCTCCCCGGCGAGCGTGTCGCCGTCCCCCGCGCCGCGGGGGACGAAGAAGGCCGCGATCTGCGCTTCGCCGCCGGAGCCGTACACCGCGGCGGCCGCCGCGCCCACGCGCGGGTGCTCGCGGAGCAGGCTCTCGATCTCCCCCAGCTCGACGCGCACGCCGCGGACCTTCACCTGGTCGTCGGTGCGGCCCAGGAACTCCAGCGTGCCGTCCTCGCGCCAGCGCGCCAGGTCGCCGGTGCGGTACATCCTCGCGCCCGGCTCGCCCGGGTACGGATCGGGGAGGAACCTCTCCGCGGTGAGCGCCGGCCCCCCCAGGTACCCGCGCGCCAGGCGTGCCCCGGCCAGGTACAGCTCCCCCGCGACCCCCGGCGGCACCGGGCGGAGCCGGTCGTCCAGGAGGTGGACACGCGCCCCGGAGAGCGGCCGGCCCAGGGTGGGGTCGGAGTGGTCGCGCACGCGCGCGGCGGTGGCGTCCACCGTGAATTCGGTGGGGCCGTACACGTTGAACGCGTCGACGCCCGGAAGCGCCGCCAGCCTCCCCCACAGGTCGGGGTCCAGCGCCTCCCCGCCGCAGAGCACCACCTCCAGGGGCTCCTCCGCCGCGCCGAGCCCGGCGGCGAAGAGCCCCCGGAGCTGCGTGGGCGTGCAATCGAGCACCTGCACCCGCTCGCCGCGGACCCGCGCCAGCAGCCGCCCGGGATCGAGTCTCTCCTCCTCGGTGACGACGTGCAGGGTGTGCCCGCCCAGCAACTGGAGCCACTGCTTGACCGAGCCGTCGAAGACGAGCGGCGCGTTCACGCTGACGCGCAGCGGACCGCGCCCGCGGTAGACCGACTCTTCCAGCGCGGCGTGGAGGCTCAGCGCCGCACCGTGGGAGACCACCACTCCCTTGGGTGTGCCGGTGGAGCCGGAGGTGTAGATCACGTACGCGGCGCTCTCCGGGTGGAGCACCACCGCTGGCGGTCCGGCCGGCCGGGCCGCCAGCCGCTCCCGGTCGGCATCCAGGCACACCGTCCGCCCCGCGGGAAGGAGCCCCCGGTCGCGGAGGGCGCCCGCGGTCACGAAGACGCCGATCCCCGCCCGGCGCGCCATGTCGGCGATCCGCTCCGCCGGATAGGCGGGATCGAAGGGCACCAGGACGCCGCCCGCCTTGAGGATCCCCAAGATCCCGGTGAGCGCGTCCACGGAGCGCTCCAGGAAGAGCGCAACCGGCGCCTCCGGCCCTACGTCCATCTCCCGGAGGTAGGCGGCCAGGCGG
>DASYWD010000513.1 GCA_035936415.1 Longimicrobiaceae bacterium | reverse complement strand
GCGTCGGCCTGCTCCAGCAGCGACAGCGCGCGCGCCAGCTCCGGGACCAGCCGCCCCGGCTCCAGCGGGTTCGCTTCGTGCCGCAGCCGCGCGGCCAGCGCCTGGTATTCCCCGAACAGGGCGTCCACCCGCCCCCGCCGGGCCGCGTCGGGGAGCGTGCGCGCGGCGAGCGTGGTGTCGATCCCGGCGAAGAGCGAGGCCGCTCCGCCGCCGTTCTCCCCGGCGGGGCCGTCCACGGGCCAGCGGCGCAGGTGCGCCCACTGCGGCCCCGCCGGCTCCGGGCGCCCCATGTCCTGCGAGCGGTGCCGGGAGCGGCTCGCCATGGCGAGCTGGTACGGGGAGCGGCCCAGGAGCGGGTCGTAGCCGCCCACCTGCAGGCGGAGGGTGGCGTTCTCCGTGCCGCGCCAGAGCGACTGGTAGAGCCGCTCCGGGCGGTGCGGCCGGAGCCCAGCGGCGATCTGCTCGGGGAAGCGCTTCGGGTCGGCGGCGGCGTCGAACGCCTCGCGGGCGACGATCGCCGAGACCTGGTGCTGCCCGTGGCCGTCCTGCGGGGTCCCGCTGAACACGGTCACCACCACGTCCGGGCGGTAGCGGCGGATGGCGCCCACCACGTCGCGCAGCAGCTCCTCGCGCGGCCAGTGGCGGAAGGCCTCCTCCGCGTTCCTGGAGAAGCCGAAGTCGTAGGCGCGGGTGAAGAACTGCTCCGCGCCGTCCGCCCGGCGGGCCGCCAGCAGCTCCTCCGTGCGCAGGATCCCGAGCGCCTCCCCCAGCTCGGGCCCGATCCCGTTCTGTCCGCCCTCCCCGCGGGTGAGCGACAGGTACGCGACGTCCGCCCCCTCGCCCAGCGCCAGGTGGGCCAGGAGCGGCGTGTACTCGTCGTCCGGGTGGGCGCCCACCATCAGCACCCGCTTGGTGGTGCCCAGGCGGCGCAGCGCGAGCCCCAGCCCCGCCGCGCCCTCGTACTCGCTGGCGCCCGCCCGCTGCGCGGGCGCGTGCGAGGGGAGCGCGGGGGCGGCGGCCAGCGCCGCGGCCAGGAGCCCCATGCGGAGAAAGCGGTTCGGTCCCATCCCGCAAAGCTAGGCAGGGGGCGGAGGCGCGCACAAGGTCTGCGCCGCTGGATGGTGCATCGCTGAACCAATTTCGCGCGGTCCCGGCCCTACCGGGCCACTTCCCGCCGACGCCGCGCGGGACTACCTTGTCGGGGAGAGCGCCCCGGTGCTCCGTCCTCCCCGGCTCCACCCACCCATCCGCCGCGCGCCGGGGGCCCCGGACTGCGTGAGCAGGTGCTCCGTGAATGCACCCCGGCGCCGGATCCCCTGAACCCCACCCGATCCAGGAGCGGAGCCTCTCGTGCCGTTCGACTTCGAAGACGCCGTAGAGTTCGCGGAGAACCCCGAGCCCCGGTGCCCCTGCGTGCTGCTGCTCGACACCTCCGGCTCCATGGACGGCAGGCCGATCCAGGCGCTCCAGGACGGGATCGACGCGTTCCGCTACGACGTCCAGCTGGACCCGGTGAGCGTGCGCCGCGTGGAGGTGGCGGTGGTCACCTTCGACACGGAGGTCCACGTCGTCCAGGACTTCATGCAGCCGGACCGGCTGGAGCTGCCTGCGCTGGTCGCCTCCGGGCGCACGCACATGGCCGCGGGGATCCAGGCGGCGCTCGACCTCGTGGAGGCGCGCAAGGCGGCGTACCGGGCGCACGACGTGGCCTACTACCGCCCCTGGGTGTTCATGATCACCGACGGCGAGCCGCAGGGGGAGCCCGCCGCGGCGGTGCGGGAGGCCACCGAGCGCCTGCAGGCCGCCGAGGCGGAGAAGCGCGTGGCCTTCTTCGCCGTGGGGGTGGAGGGCGCCAACCTCAAGCGGCTGGCCCAGATCTCCGTGCGGGCGCCGCTCAAGCTCCGCGGGCTGGACTTCCGCGACCTGTTCGTCTGGCTCTCCCGCAGCATGCAGAGCATCGCGCACTCGCGCCCGGAGGACCGGATCGCGCTCCCGCCGACGGGATGGGCGGAGATCTGAGCCCCGCCGCGCGCTCCGCGCCGGGGAGCTGGCGCGTGGCCGCCGCCTCGGTCCAGGGGGCGGCCCACGTGCGCGGCGCGGTGCCGTGCCAGGACGCGCACCACTGGAG
>DASYWD010000512.1 GCA_035936415.1 Longimicrobiaceae bacterium | reverse complement strand
CCAGGAGCGCGGTCGCGGGCGGGGCGTCGCCCAGGAGGTGGATGCGGCGGGCGAGGACGATCAGGTCCGGCTCGGGGGCGCGGCTGCGGGGCATGGGCGGCGCGGCGGAGGAGGTGTGCGTGCGCCGGAACGCCCGGCGCGGAGCGGGGCGCAAGATAGGCCTCCCACCGAGCCGCGAGCAACCCGCCGCGCGTGGCGGAACTCTTGCGGGGCCGCGCCCCGTGGGCGATTTTGCCGCGACCCCGAACCGGACGCAGAGTGAGATACGAATACGTCGAGACACCCGGGCAGCTGGAGGACCTGATCGAGCGGCTCCGGGGCCTTCCCCTGATCGCCGCGGACACGGAAGCCGCCGGATACCACCGCTACCTGGACCGGCTGAGCCTGATCCAGCTCTCCTCGCGCGAGGAGAACTTCCTGATCGACCCGCTGGCGCTGGACGTCTCGCCGCTGCGGCCACTCTTCGCCGACTCTTCGGTGGAGAAGATCTTCCACGACGCGGACTACGACCTGCGGATCCTGGACCGCGACGCCGGGATCACCCTGGCGGGGCTCTTCGACACGCAGATCGCCGCCGCCTTCCTGGGCGAGCGCTCGCTGGGGCTGGGCAACATCGTGGAGAAGTACCTGGGGCTGAAGCTACCCAAGGAGTTCCAGCGCGCCGACTGGGCGGAGCGCCCCCTCTCCGAGGGGATGAAGGACTACGCCGCCACCGACACCGCGCACCTCCCCGCCCTGCGCGACCGCCTCAGGGAGGAGCTGGAGGCGATGGGGCGCCTCGCCTGGGCCGAGGAGGAGTTCCGCCGCCGCGAGCAGACGGGGTGGACGGAGACCGAGCCCGACCGGGAGGCCTTCCTGCGCGTCAAGGGCGCGCGCGACCTCTCCCCGCGCGGGCTGGCGATCCTCCGCGAGCTGTACGCCTGGCGCGAGGAGGTGGCCCGCGAGCGCGACCAGGCCACCTTCCGCGTTCTCGCCAACCAGGCGCTGATCGAGCTGAGCGCCCGCGCCCCCACCACCCAGCGGGAGCTGCCGGAGGTCACGGGGATCTCGGAGGGGCTGGCGCAGCGCCGGGGCCGCGAGCTGCTGGGGGCCGTCCGGCGCGGCCTGGAGGTCCCCGAGGGCGAGCTGCCGCGCTTCCCGGCCGCGCGCCGCTGGGAGCGCGACCCGGAGCACGAGGCGCGCGTGGACGCCCTCAAGGCGGCGCGGAACCGCCGCGCCGACCAGCTGGGGCTGGACCCCGGCTTCATGATGTCCAAGGCGATGCTGGAGGAGATCGCGCGGGCCATGCCCGGTTCCCCGGCCGAGCTGCAGGAGCTGCCCGGCGTCCGCCGCTGGCAGGTTGAGGCGCTCGGCGAGGCGCTGATCACTGCGATCCGCTGACCCGCCACCCGAACGACACCCCGGCCGACGCCGGGCTCACCGCGTTACACGACCGAGGCAAGGATGCGCACGATCACGGACGAGGACGGCAGGACCTGGGAGGTGCTGGCGGCGGAGCAAACCGGCGCCCACCTGAAGCGCGGCGCCGCGCTGGCGTTCCGCGCGGCGGAGGAGGGCGCGGAGCCGATCGTCACCACCGTGACCTTCAACAGCGTGGAGGCCGCCGACTTCGCCATCGGCACCATGAGCGAGAAGGAGCTCCACCGCCGTCTCGCCTGGGCCAAGACCGCAGCCGGCGTCGCCTGAGCGGGGACGACCCTCTCTCACGGCCGGAACCCTGCCCGCATCACGAAGATGCAAACGAAACCCCTCCCCCGGAACCGACCGGAAGAGGGGTTTCGCGATGCCGGGCCGCTACCCGTTCAGCGCCTGAGCACCCGCCGCAGCACCCCGGCTGTCCGGAGCGCCAGCACTTCGGAGCGCCCGATCCACTCCACCTCGGCCAGCAGCCTGCGCCGGCGCACGAAGTTGTCCGTGATCACGGGAGCCGCCGCGAAGTCGTCCGCCAGGTCCGGCGGCACCAGGAGCAGGAAGTCCTGCCGGCGCTCGTCGCCCTGCCCTCCCCACTTGCACGCCGCGGCCGGCACCCGCCCCAGGCTGTCTCGGAGCGCCACGATCGCGCTCTCCGCGATCGGGATGCTCTGCCGGAGCGCCACCGGAGTCGGGGTGTCGCAATAGAGCTCGGTGCGCACCGTCCGGCCGTGCGCCTCCTGGCCCTCGATCACCAGCCGCTCGAAGTCCGCGGTGGCGAAGGCGGCCTCCGGCGGCCTCGCCGCGGCGTCCGGGGAGCTGGGCTGGGGGGCCGGGCTCGCCCGCGGGGCATCCACCACCGCCGGGACCGCGGGCTCGTCCTCCCCTCCGAAACCGCCGGCGAGGAGCATCACCACCAGGGCACCCACGACTCCGTAGGAGACGAGCGCCCAGGGGCGGCGCCACACCGGGGGCGGAGCGCGCCGCTCCACGGCGCGCCGCTCTATACCCCGACGGTCCGGCCCGCGGCGGTCGCCGCTCCGATCCGCCCCCGCACTCTCCTGGTCAGCCGCCATGCACTCGCTTCGCTGCTGGTATCGGGCACGACACGCACCGGCGGACCGCGGAAGAAGAGCCGCCACCCGCGCGGAAATGCCGGTCTCAGTCCGCAGAAGATAGCGAAGGTGCAGAAACGAGGCCAGCGTCTCCCCGGCCGAGCCGCCTCAGCGCGACCCACGGGGGCTACTCCACCCACTCCGGGCTCCTCCGCGAGTCCATCAGCACCTCGTACGCCTCGTGCCGCACCGTCGTCCGCCCCATGATCTCGCCCGGCTCGCGCGCGTGGGAGACCGCGTGCTCGCGGCTCGCCATGTAGCGCCGGAAGGCCTCCCGGTCCTCCCAGGCGGTGAGGAAGGTGTGCGAAGCCGGCCCGGCCTGCGGGCGGAGGAGCTGCAGGTAGAGAAAGCCGGGGAAGCCGTCCACCAGGCCGGAGCGCTCGCGGAAGTGGCGCTCCAGCGCCTCCCGGTCCTCCTCGGGGACGGACAGGTGCGAGATGAAGACGAACATGCGTTGTCCGGGTCGAGGCGATCCGTGTGACTGCCCTTGCATCCGCCGCACGACCACGCGGGCCGCTCCATTCTATGCCCCCGCCCACCCCGCCAGCGCCAGGGCGGCGACGGCCACGCACGAGGTGATCTCCCCCGCCGTGACCCGCCCGGCAGCGGAGTCCGCCGGAACCAGCCGCACCCGCAGGTCCTCGGACTCGTCCGGGTCCATGGCGCCGCGCCGCCGCGCGCCCCGGACCACCACCACGTGCACCCGGGTGGTCTGCCAGGAGGGGTTCAGCACCAGCGTCCCCACGTGCGTCGCGTCGCCGCCCTCGTACCCAGTCTCCTCCCGCAGCTCCCGCAGCCCCGCCTCCACCGGCGACTCCCCCTCGTCCACCACGCCGCTCGGAGTCTCCAGGGTGACGCTCCGCAGCGGGTGCCGGTACTGCTCCACCAGCACCAGCTCCCCCGCCGCGGTGGTCGCCACGAGCGTCACGCCCTCCGGCGACTCCACGATGCTGAAGTCCTGCTCCGTCCCGTTGCGCGGCGAGCGCGCCCGGTCGCGCCGCACCCCGAACATCTCGTAGTCCGCCAGGTGCTCCGACGACAGCAGCTCCCAGGGAGCCGGCGCCCCCTCGTGTCCCCCGCCCGTACCTCCGTCCGCCAAGTCGTGCCTCCCCCTCTGGTACCCCGCCCCACGGGCGCTCACGAAATCGAGCCAGGTGCGCCCGCCCGTGCAATCCACGGGCCAGGGCCGGATGCCCCGGGAGCAGGGCGCAACCGGCACAAACATTGCTCCCGCAACAGGATACCCCAATTTTTCGACCTTACAGCCAGGAGAGCATCATGGCCGACGAAATCAACGGCAAGGGCAAGCACCTGGGCGGCAAGATCAAGGAGGGGGTCGGCGACCTCCTGGGCGACCGCGAGATGGAGCGCGAGGGGCGCCTGGACCAGATGGAGGGCCGCGCCGAGCAGGACCAGGTCCGCGCCGAGGAAGCGATGCGCGAGGCGAACGCCCGGCGCGCCGCGGCCCGGAACGCGAAGGAGCTGAACGACCTGTAGCCGCCCATTCCCGAGAGCGCGGAGCGCCGCCCGGGGAGCTTCCCGGGCGGCGCTCGGCGTCTGCGAGGAGCGGAGCCGGCCCGCCCTGTGCATCGCGTCACGGGGAGGTGGCGGAAACCCGAGACGCAGCGAGGCGGGGATGCACAAGGTACGCGTGGTGAACGCACGATACGACCAGTCGCGCCCCTACCTGGGCAAGGTGGGCGAGGTGATCGGCCACTGGGGCGCCGACAGCAACGAGGACGGCCGGGACGGCTTCATGGTGCAGTTCCCGGACGGGGTGGTGATCGGCGTCGCCGAGGACGAGGTGGAGGACGTGAGCGAATAGTGCGGGAGTGCGGAGTGCGAGGTGCGAAAGGCAGACGCCCCCGGCCGGTGATCCGGTCGGGGGCGTCTCCTCGTTTTTCCGATGGCCCGCGGGTCAGCTCGGGATGCGGAGCTTCTGGCCGGGGCGGATGGGGGACTTGTCGTCGATCTTGTTCGCGCGCTGGATCGCCACCACGGTGGAATCGTACATCCGCGCGATGGCCCACAGCGTCTCCCCGTTCTTGACCACGTGCTCGCGCGGGGAGGCCGCCTTCTTCGCGGGCTCGCGCTCCGTCTTGCGGGCGTCGCCGTCCTTGCGGGTGGAGCTTTCCGCGCTCGCCGCCCGCGCGGCGGGGGCGGGCGCCTCGGCCTTGCGCGGGATCCGCAGCTTCCGGCCGGGGACGATCACGTCGCCCTCCAGGCGGTTGGCCGCGCGGATCTCGTCCACCGCCACCCCGTACTCGCGCGACAGGGCCCAGAGCGTCTCCCCGTCCTTCACCACGTGCTCGCGCGCGTCGCTTCCCCGCTCGGCGGCGGCTTCGGCGGGCTTCTTCGTGCTCTCCCGGCTCGCGGAAGCGGAGCGCTCGGACCGCTTCGGATCGCTCCCGCTGTCGCCCTTGCCGCGCTCCTCGCTCCGCTCGCGGGGCTTCGCCTCGGAGGTGCTCGCCGCGACGCGCTCCACGGGGCGGGCAGCGAGCGTCGCCACCGCGGACTTCGGAAGGCGCAGTCGCGTCCCCACGGGGAGCTTCTCCAGGTCCGCGCCGGGGTTCAGCTCGCGGATGCGGGACAGCGTCATCCCGGCGTACAGCGCCAGCCGCTCCGCGGCGTCGCCGCGACGCACGGCGTACGTCCCGTAGCCGCCTTCGCGGCGGAGCTCGGAGTCCAGGTACGCCTGCTGGACCGCCGGGCCGTTCCCCCGCGGCACCCACACCCAGTACTCGCCCGGGGGCGTCGTCCCGCGGTGCAGGTGCGGGTTCAGCTCGGCGACGGAATGGGCGGGAAGGTTCGCCATGGCCGCCAGCTCCGCCAGCGGGATGGAGAGGTCGGTCCGGACGCTGTCGTACGCGAAGGTGCGGACCAGCCCGCTCGGCTTCTGGTAGCCGAATCGCTCCCGGTCACGCGCGATGATGGTCACCGCGTACAGCCGCGGCACGTACTGCTTGGTCTCCTCCGCGAGCGTCCCCCACACCGCCAGCTCCCAGAAGTCACGCGCGCCGGCGCCCTGCATCCCGCGGCTGATGCGCCCGGGGCCCGCGTTGTACGCGGCCGCGGCGAGCGACCAGTCGCGCCCGAAGGTGCGGTGCAGGTCGCGGAGGTGCCGCGCGGCGGCGTCCGTGGAGCGGACCGGGTCCATCCGCTCGTCCACCAGCGAGTCGATGCGGAGCCCCATCTGCCGCCCCGTGGCCGGCATGAACTGCCACATCCCCACCGCCCCGGCGCGCGAGCGGGCCGTCGGGATGTAGCCGCTCTCCACCATCGCCAGGTGGTGCAGGTCGGTGGGGAGACCGTGGCGGGCGAACACCGCCTTCACGAAGTCCTGGTAGTACTCGGCCCGCTCCAGCCAGCGCCCGACCACCGCCTTCCGCTGGCCGACGAGGTAGTCCAGCTCGGCCGCCACCCAGGTGTTGGCCTCCATCGGCAGGTCGTAGCGGACGTTGCCCAGGAGGCTGGCGGAGGTCGCCTTCAGCTCCTTCTCCTCCAGCACGGGGCCGGAGTCGACGTTGTCCGGGGCCACGGAGACGGGGGTGGGCGATGCAGCGGGGCCGCGGGACGCACCGGGCGCGCAGGCGCCGAGCACGAGCAGGACCGCCGCCGGGGCGAGCAGGCGATGGGTCATGGGGATGCCGTCGAGAGCGGTGGAGACGACTGCGGCCACGATCCCGGGGAACCGGGGGCCGCGACTGGACGATGTGGGGATGAAGGGAGGCAAGATAGTGCGGCTCACCCCGCCGCGCCACCGAAAAAAGAGCGAAGGCGGCGGCGCTGGCTTGCAACCGCTTGCGCCGCAGTCACATCGGATTTTCGGAGCCGGGTCCGGCCAGCTCCATCCTCCCGAAGATCCCCTCGAGAGTCCTGCGGCGGAACTCGAAGATGCCGCGGAGCCGGGGCGCCACCATCCAGCGGCGGATCGGCGCCGAGGCGGGGTTCAGCGGGAGGGCGTAGTGCACCACGTCTCGCACCTCCACCCCGCCCGGAGCCTCGGCGAAGTGGTGCTGGTGGTGCCAGAAGCGGTAGGGGCCGAAGCGCTGCTCGTCCACGAACAGGTGCGGCGCCTCCACGTGCGTGATCTCCGTGACCCACCGCACCCGTGCGCCGGGGAACGGGCGCACCGTGTAGGTGGCGATCATCCCGGGGTGCATCCGCGACGGCAGCTCCGAGGTGACGGTGAAGCCCAGCCACGGCGGCGTGATCCGTGGCAGGTTCGCGGCGTCGGAGAAGAAGTCCCATGCCTCCGATACGGAGACGGGGAGCAGCTGCCGCGCCTCCAGTCGATGCAGCTTCATCGGGGTCGCTCAGGTCCGGGAGTGCCTGTCTCACACTTGTATAATGTTCGTCGAAGTTACGTCTGTGGGTTCCACCGGGCAAGGGCGTACCCGGACCCAGGATCGACTCTGGAGGTTGCGTTCGGCGTTTCTTCGGTTTACCTTCGGGTCCGAGGACGACCGACGGGCGAGCGAGCGGACACCCGTGTGAGGAGGGGAGCATGGCCGCGACGGCTACGGCGGGTACCCGGGCGCAGGACGCGAGGGACGAGCAGGCGACGCTCTTCGCCGATCCCCGCTTCTCCGCACCGGGGCGCCCTCCCCTACCCGTGCTGCAGCAGCGCGGCGACACCGCGTTCTACGAGCTGGCCGGCTCGCGCATCGCCACGCCCGGGACGGGGGTGATGCGCGGATGGCTGACGGTGAACCCCTACGTCGGGTGCGAGATGTCGTGCAGCTACTGCTACGCGCCGTACGCGCACGGCTGGCTGGTGGACCGGCTGCAGGCGGAAGGGCGGATCCCGGAGGGGCCCGGCCTCCCGCTCGCCTTCGACCGCGGCATCTTCGTCAAGGCGGCGGCGGAGTCCGTCACCCGGGCTGTCGCCCGCAGCCCGGGGTGGTCCCTGGCGCTGGGCACGGCCACCGACCCCTACCAGCCGGCGGAGCGCCGCTTCCGGCTCACGCGCGGCGTCCTGGAGGAGCTCGCCCGGCTTCGGGGGGTGACCCTCTCCATCACCACCAAGAGCCCGCTGGTGCTCCGCGACCTGGACCTGCTGGAGCGCATCGCCGCGCGCTCCCGCCTGACCGTGCACCTCTCGCTGATCTCGACGGACCGGGTGCTCCTGCGGCGGATCGAGCCCCGCTCCCCCACCCCGGAGCGCCGCCTCGCCGCGCTCCGCGCCCTCCGCCAGCGGGGGATCCGCGCAGGGATCTTCGCCATGCCGCTCCTGCCGGGGCTCACCGACGGCGCGGAGGCCATCGACGCGCTCTTCGCCGCCGCGCGCGAAGCGGACGCGTGCTTCGTGGTCGCCGGAGGGGTACGGCTCTCCGGCGTCTCCTGGAAGCGCTTCCTCCCAGTGCTGCGCGAGCTGCGCCCCGACCTCGTGGACGCGTACCGGACCGTCGTGCGCGACCGCCGCTCCCCGAAGCGCGAGGCGTACCGCAGGCGGCTCGACGAGCGGATCCGCGGCGCCCGCGAGCGCCACGGCTTCACCGGGCCCGTGCCCTGGGAGTACGGTGCCTCGCCGGAGCCCGAGCCGCAGCAGCTCGCGCTGCTCTGACCGGGCGTCAGCCGGCGATCTCCACCTCGTAGCCGCACTCCCGGACCGCGGCCCGGAGCTGGTCCAGCGAGACCAGGTCGTCCTCGAAGTCCACCTCCGCGCACTCGGCGTCGTGGCTCAGCACGGCGTAGAACACGCCCGGCAGCTCCCGCAGCCGCGCGGCCACGCGCGCCTCGTCCTCCCTCTTCAGGTCCTTCACCCAGAGCTTCTGCGTAGGCATCTGCCTCTCCTTCGTAACGGGTCGCGGCCGGACGACGCACGCTCCGCACCAGCGGACGGGGGAACGCGTCTTGCCTGCAACCACACCCCGCACAATCACTTGCGAAGAACGAGACCAGGGAGGACCATATGAGCGACAAGGGCGGCGCGTACGAGCACGACGCGAAGCTGACGGGGTTCGGGGCCGAGCACCCGTCCACGGCCAACGAGCACCGGGAGGCCACCACCCCGCCGACCGGGCGGAACGAGCTGGACGTGAAGGGGCGCAACGAGGACCTCCCCGACCCGGACGAGGTGCGACAGCAGGGGAAGACCCAGCCGCGGGGGCCGAGCACGCACGAGGACACCAAAGTCACGCGGAAGAGCGAGGGCTGAGCCGCGGCCGGGTCCGTGTCCTTCCGGGGCACGGGCGGGCCGGATCGGAACCGAGACCAGGAATCCATGCCAGGAAAGACGCTGCTGGTGGGGCTCGCCCACCCCGACGACGAGGTGGGCGTGGCGGGGAGCATCCTCGCGCAGAAGGAGCGCGGAGACCGGGTGGTGGTCGTGTGGCTGACGCGCGGGGAGATGACCGAGGCCTTCGGGGCGATCCCGGAGGCGGAGGTGGCGAGGCTGCGCGAGGAGCAGGGACACCGCGCGGGGGAGATCCTGGGCGTGGAGACGCGCTTCCTCGACTTCCGCGACACCCGCCTGGAGGCCACGGTGGAGGCGGCGCGCGAGGTGGCGCGGGTGATCGCCGACGCGAAGCCGGACGGGGTCCTCACCTGGGGCCACGGCTGGCTGCGGGGGATCCGCCACCCCGACCACCAGGCGTGCGGGAAGATCTTCCGCGACGCCGTCACCCTGGCGCGGATCGCCAAGGTGGTGGCCCCGGCCCCGCCGCACCGCGAGCCGGCCCCCGTCTTCACCCTCCGCGACATGCACTCCACCCTCCCCTCCGTCGCGGTGGACGTGGAGCCGTACCTGGACACCATCCACGAGCTGGCGGGCTTCTACTTCGAGCGGATCCGCTTCGGCGACCCCGGCTGGATCGACCGGCGCCTGCGGGACGCCGGCGCTCCCTTCGGCCTTCGCTACGCCGAGGTGCTCGACGCCTGGGAGACCCGGCCGGGGATCGTCCCGGCGCTCCTCCCCGCCGAGCCCGCCGACCCCAACGCCGTCCACCCGGACCGCAGGGCGGAAGTGACGGGCTGACCTCCCGGGCCCAGACGCGAACGGCCCCACCGCGCGGTGGGGCCGTTCGCACTTCCGGAGCCGGCGGCGGTCAGGCCTTCCGGTAGACCAGCTTGTAGGTCAGCGGCCGCGGGAGGCGGGGGCTGGTGATGGTGACGTTCATGGTGAGCGTCCGCCCGTCCGGGCTGACGGAGTAGGCGTTGACACGCTGGCCGTCCTCGGCCTTGAAGGTCTGCTCCAGCGTCCCGTTCTCCCACTCGGTGCTCACCCTGAGCTTCTCGCCGTCCTCCCGGGTCCAGTCGACCGGGGTGCCGTTCGCGGGGGTGACGATCGCGGGCCGGCCGTCCATGGCCACGGAGACCTGCGACTGCGTGTTCGAGATGACGACCCGCTTGTACGGCTCGTTGGTCTTCCGCAGGCGGCCCCGCGCGATCGGGCGCATGGCGAAGTTCATCCGCTGGACCGCGGTGTTGATCGCCTGGTGCACGTCGTCGCTGGCGCTGGCGTCGTAGGTGTAGCTGCCGTTGAGCGACGCGACGCCTTGCGCGGGCGCCTGGGCCGGGATCGCGAAGGCCAGGGCGAAAAGGGCGGCGAACAGGGCCGGGATGCGGTGGCGCATGGCAGAGTCTCCGGATTGGAAAGGAAGCCGGTCCACGGGAAGGAAGCGCGACGCGGCTGCGGAGCCGGCCGGACCGCCAGTACCGCCCAATCTAAGCAAAAGTTCCGGAACCGGCAGTCCCGCACCGGGATGCTTGCTCCCCGGCGCGGGGCGACGTACGATCCGGGAGGCGCGCGCCCGCTGAAACCGGGGGTCCGGGGCGCGCGTAGTGCCCGCGTCCGCGCTCCCCCCGGAGCGCCCCTCTCCCCCAGCAGGAGCCTCCATGCCCGACCTCGACCGCACCCTCCTCGTGCTCGCCGGCATCGACTCCCGGAGCTGGGAGCACCCCGCCGACCGCGCGGCCCTCAACGCCCTGCGCCGGGTCCCCGGCTTCGACGAGGTGCTCCGCAAGGTTTTCGGCTTCTTCGGCGAGCGGCCGATCCGCCTGGCGTTCCAGGCCAACGCGGTGCGCGTCTCGCCCACGCAGTTCCCGGACGTCCACCGCCTCTACCGCGAGGCGCTCCGCGTCCTGGACGCCCCGGCCGAGTACCCGCTCTTCGTCACCCAGACGCCCCTGGTCAACGCCGGCGCCTGGGGGATGGAGAAGCCCTTCATCACCGTGAACTCCGGGACGCTGGGGCTCCTGGAGGAGCGGGAGCTGGGCTTCATCCTGGGGCACGAGATCGGGCACGTCATGAGCGGCCACGCGCTGTACCGCACCATGATGTACATCCTCCTCCAGCTCGCCAACCTGGGTTTCCCCATCGTGGGGCTGGCCGCGCGCGCCGTGCTCGCCGCGCTCATGGAGTGGTACCGCAAGGCGGAGCTCTCCTGCGACCGCGCCGGGCTCCTGGCCGTGCAGGACCCGGAGGCGGCCATGACCACCATGCTCAAGTTCGCCGGGGGCGGCGGCGCGGGGCAGACCAACCTCCCCGAGTTCATCCGCCAGGCGGACGAGTACCGCCAGTCCGGCGACCTGGTGGACCAGGTGTTCAAGGTGCTCAACACGCTCGACCTGACGCACCCCTTCCCGGTCATCCGCGTGGCGGAGATGCGCAGCTGGTTCGAGAGCGGCGACTACGACCGCATCCT
This sequence comes from Longimicrobiaceae bacterium, assembly GCA_035936415.1. NCBI lineage: Bacteria > Pseudomonadati > Gemmatimonadota > Longimicrobiia > Longimicrobiales > Longimicrobiaceae > Longimicrobiaceae bacterium. The sequence goes on along the minus strand of DASYWD010000512.1, from coordinate 5,505 downwards.
CCGCGGCGAGTACCGGCGCCGCGGCGAGCCCGAGACCTCCTACCGCGAAGACCTCGCCGAAGCGGCACGGGCCTACCGGGAGAGCGCCCGCGAGACCTTCGGCGAAACGCTGAACCAGGCGAGCGAGGGCGCCCGCCGCGTGGTGGACTCGTTCCGGAACGGGTTCAACCGGCGCTGAGGGGCGCGGCGGGCCATGGGGCGTATGTCACCGTCCGCCAAGCACTTGCAGGGCCGCGAAGATCGCGCCCGAGGCGTTTGCGCCGTGGCTCCGCCGTTTTCGGGTGCTCCCGGATGGGCCGGACGCCGCGCGATTCCAGTGATGGCGCGGAAAAGTGGAACCGAGCTTGCATCTGTCTTCGGGTGGCGCGGAAACGCCGCTCCACACACCGCCTTCCGGAGGCCCTCATGAAAAAGTCGCAGTTCATCGACCTGGTGGCCGAGAAAGCCGAGATGAGCAAGGCAGCGGCATCGCGCGTGGTCGACGCGATCTTCGACTCCACGAGCGGAGCGATCTCGGAAGCGGTGCGGACCGCGGGGAACCTTTCCATCCCCGGGTTCGGGAAGTTCTCCTCCAAGACCCGCGCCGCCCGCGAGGGGCGCAACCCCCGCACCGGGGCGGTGATCCAGATCCCGGAGCGCACCACCGTCAGCTTCTCCCCCGGCAAGGGCTTCAAGGAGTCGATGGACGAAGACACCGGGTCCGCCCGGAAGGGCGCCGCGAAGAAGAGCCGCACCGCCGGGTCGGCGCGCAAGTCCGCGGGGGGCGCCACGGCGAAGAAGACCGCCGCCGCCAAGAAGACCTCCACGGCCAAGAAGTCCGGGACGGCGGACAAGTCCACCGCGAAGAAGGGCAGCGGCACCCGGTCCACGAAGAAGTAGGAGCGAGCCTCCGGAGCACGTCGGCGACGCAAGGGGCCGTACCCCGCGGGGTGCGGCCCCGGCTCGTGTCCGGGAGGAACGGTCGACCCACGCGACGGGCAAGGTCATGGCAGACGGAGTCGTGCGCCGCATCACCTGGCGGACCTCGGACGTCGCCCGGGTGCTCACCCTGGCGGCGCTCTTCCTGTTCGCGTGGCGGTTCTTCTGGATGGTGTACAACGCCTTCTTCCTGGGCCTGCTCGCCATCCTCATCGCCATCGTGATCCACGCCCCGGCCCGCTACCTGGCCCGGTGGATCCCCTTCGGCGTGGCCTTCGGGCTGGTGGTGACCGTCTTCGTGGGGGCCATCGCCGGGCTCGCGGTGGTCCTGGTCCCGCAGGTGGTCGAGCAGGTCGGGGTGCTCGCGGGCCAGATCCCCGCCGCCATGGACTCGGCGGCGGAGTGGGTGGAGCAGAAGTCCGGGTCCGAGCCCAACGCGGAGGTCGCCAGCCGGATCAACGAGCAGATCGGCGAGTTCGTGGGCCGCTTCGTCCCGCTGGCGTTCAACCTGATCAGCGCCGCGCTGGGCTCCTTCGCGGTGGTGACGCTGGCGATCTTCCTGGCCGCCCAGCCGGAGGTGTACCGGGGGATGCTCCTGCGGACCATCGCGCCCGACAGCCGGGACAAGTGGGCCCTCATCTACGACGAGGCCGGGCGGAACCTGCGCAACTGGGTGCTCGGCAAGGCGTTCACCATGCTCCTGATCGGCGTCGCCACCTACGTGGGGCTGACGCTGTTCGGGCTCCCGGGGGCGCTGGCGCTGGCCGCGCTCGCCGCGCTCCTGGAGTTCATCCCCAACTTCGGCCCGACGATCGCGGCGCTCCCGGCCATCGTCACCGCGTTCGGGATCTCGCCGCTCACCGCGCTGTACGTGGCGATCTTCTACTTCGTGCTGCAGCAGGTACAGAACGCCATCACGGTCCCCCTGGTGGAGCGCAGGGCCGTGAACATCCCGCCTGCGGCGCTCCTCGCCTGGCAGCTGATGCTCACCATCGGCTTCGGGCTCCTGGCGCTCTTCGTCGCCACCCCGCTCCTGGCGGTGATCGTGGTGGCGGTGCGGATCCTGTACCTGGAGCCGCTGGAGGCGCGCCAGGCGTGGGATCGCCGCGAGGCGCTCCCGGCCGCCGCGGCGCCGGTCGAGGAGCCCTCCGGGGAGGCCGAAGCGCCGCCCGCGCCGCCGGAGAGTTGACAAAACCGGGCGGGGCTGCTATTTTGTCGCCTGCGCCGTTGTGGAATCCCCGCTCCACACCGCGGCTCGGGCGCTCCCGTGCCCCGGCCCTTCCCGTTCCTTCGCACGATCCCCTACTCTGGTCCAGCCCGGAGGCCTGCTTGGTCGAGATTCAGCTCGGTGAGAACGATCGCCTGGACTGGGCGCTGAAGCAGTTCCGGCGCCGCATGATCCGCTCCGGGCTCTTCAAGGACATGCGCCGCAAGCGCTTCTACGAGAAGCCGAGCGAGGCACGGAAGTCCAAGACCAAGGCGGCGCTGCGCCGCCGTGCAAAGGACCGGAAGTTCGCCCGTCGCGCGGGGCAGTTCTAACAGCGCGTTCCCGCAGGGCCGCGCGCCGCGCGGCGAGGTTCGTCGGTCGGCTGGTGGGGGTTTGCCGGTCTCCGACACTTTCTACCCACCAGGAGTACCGCAATGCGCACCACCGGCACCGTGAAGTGGTTCAACGACGCCAAGGGCTTCGGTTTCATCACGCCCGAGGACGGAAACCGCGACTGCTTCGTCCACTTCTCCGCCATCAAGGCGGAGGGCTTCCGCTCGCTCACCGAGGGTGAGCGCGTGGAGTTCGACATGGTCGACGGCGAGAAGGGCCCCGCGGCCGAGAACGTCGTCCGCATGGGCTGACAAGCGAGCCATTCACGGTTTGCGCGAGACCGGGGCGTCCGAAAGGGCGCCCCGGTCTCGTTTCGTCGCATCCTGGATTCCGTCGCGCCGGCGGTCGCCCCGCCCTACCACCCCTCCCGCTCCACCTCCTCCGTGTGCTCCCCCAGCCCCGGTGGCGGCCGGCGCAGCCCCACCGGGGTCCGCGAGAACCGCATGGGCGAGCCGACCATGCGCGTCCGCCCGAAGGTGGCACCCTCTACATCCCAGAGGCCGCCGCGCTCCGTGAAGGCGGGGTCGCCCAGCGCCTCGCGGACCGACTGCACCGGGCCGCAGGGGACCCCGGCCTCCTCCAACAGCTGCAGCCACGCCGCGGCCGGGCGCTCCCGCAGCCGCTCCGCCAGCGCCGCGACCAGCGCCTCCCGGTTCTCCACCCGCGCGGGGTTGGTGGCGTAGCGAAGGTCGTCCGCCAGCTCCGGGAGGCCGAGGGCGCCGCAGCAGCGCCGCCACTGGGCGTCGTTCCCCACCGCCAGCACGAAGGGGCGATCCGCGGCGTGGAAGGCCTGGTACGGGACGATCGCGGCGTGGGCGTTCCCCCAGCGGCGCGGCTCCCGGCCCGTCACCAGCGCCGCCTGGCCGACGTTCACCAGCCCGGCGAGCGCCGAGTCGAAGAGCGCCACCTCCACCCGCTGGCCGTGGCCGGAGCGCTCCCGCTCCCGGAGCGCCGCGAGGATCGCGATGGCAGCGTTCTGCCCCGTGAGGACGTCCGCGAGCGCCATCCCCACCTTCATCGGCTCTCCTTCCGGCTCCCCCGTCACCGCCATCCATCCCGACCGCGCCTGCACGGCGAAGTCGTACCCGGGAAGCCCCGCCTCCGGCCCCTCCGAGCCGTAGCCGGTGACGGAGCAGAACACCAGCCCCGGGTTCCCGGCGGACAGCTCCTCGTAGCCGAGCCCCCAGCGCTCCATCGTCCCGGGGAAGAAGTTCTCGATCAGCACGTCCGCGTCCCGCGCCAGCCGGCGGACCCGCTCCCGCCCCGCTTCCGTCTTCAGGTCGGCCGTAACCGAGCGCTTGTTGCGGTTCGTGCAGAGGAAGTAGGCGCTCTCGCGGCCGGCGGGCCCCTCCGCCCACGGCGGGCCCCAGGTGCGGGTGTCGTCGCCCTCCCCTGGCCGCTCCACCTTGATCACCTCCGCCCCCAGGTCGCCCAGCACCATCGTGCAGAGCGGCGCAGCCAGCACGCGGCCCAGGTCCAGGACGCGCAGGCCGGCCAGCGGGCCGGGGGATGCGGGAGGGCTCGGGTTCGACACGGAAATCACTGGGAAGGCGGTGAGCGACGGGCCGGCAGGATAGCCCGGGCTCCGGGGAGCGTCAAGCGCGATGGGACCGCCTGTAGGCAGGGAAGTTGCGAGCGCGTATATTCCCGCCGCTCTGAGAGACTGCACGGTACAGACACACGGACGGAGATACATGGCCTCGTTCGAAGACTTCGGACTCCGCGACCCCCTTCTCGCCGCCCTCGAAGACGAGGACATCGAGAATCCCACGGCGATCCAGGAGGCGGTGATCCCGGTGCTCCGGCGCGAGGGGAACCTGGTGGCGCGGGCCGGCGCCGGCTCCGGGAAGACGCTGGCGTACGCGCTGGGCGTCCTGGACCGGCTCCGCCCCCGGGCGGCGGCCGAGGAGGGGGACGAGGACGCCGGCGAGGGCGAGGGCGCGGAGGGAGCCGGCGACGAGGGCGCGGGCGAGGTTCGCAGCGCCCGGATGCTGGTGCTGGTCCCCACCGCGGAGGCGGCGGAGCGGACGGCGCTCTCCCTGGTGCCGTACGCCGCGGCGGTGGAGCTGGGCGTGACCGTCGCGGGGGGGAGCTGGGGGACGCCGCCCTCGCAGGCCGAGGTGCTCGTCGGCGCCCCCGCAGACGTGCTGGACGCGGTGCACGGCTCCGCGGCGAAGCTGGAGACGCTGGAGGCGGTGGTGGTGGACGGCGCCTCCGAGATCCTCGCGCTGGGCGGCTGGGAAGCGGTGGAGACGCTGATGGACCACGCCCCGCGAGAGGCGCAGCGTGTGGTGGTCTCCTCGGCCTTGCCGCCGGAAGTCGAGGACATGGTGGACCGGCGGGTGAAGCGGGCGCTGCGCTTCCCTTCCGAGCCGGCCGTCCCCGACGCGGAGGCCCCGGCGCTCGTGGGGAACGTGGGGTACGCGCTGGTGCCGGAGGGGCGCAAGACCGACACGCTCGCCCGGCTGCTGCGCGAGGGGCGCGAGGGCGAGGCTCCGCCCGTGCTCTTCTGCCGCACCGACGAGCGCGCCGCCGAGGTGGCCGAGGCGCTGACGCTGCGCGGGTTCCTGGTGGGCGAGGCGGACGACCCCGAGGCGGACGCGGCGGTGGTCACCGCCGGCACCACCCGCGAAGAGCTCGCGAGCGAGGCCGGGGGCGGGATCGGCCGGACGATCAGCTACGACGTCCCCGCCGACGAGCGGACGCTCACCGCCCGCCACGGCGGCGACCCGGGCGCGCTGGTGTTCCTGGAGCCGCGGGAGCTGGGCCACCTGCGGGAGATCGCCCGGCGGGCCCTGCTACGGCCCATCGCCGTGGGGCTCCCCGACCCGGCGCCCGCCACGGCCGCCGAGCTGGCCGCGTTCCGCCGGGAGCTGCGCCGCGCCCTGCGCGAGGACGACCTGGGCGCGCAGATGCTGGTGCTGGAGCCTCTCTTCGAGGAGTTCAGCCCGGTGGAGGTCGCAGCGGCCGCCGCCGCGCTCCTACGG